>NZ_JAWUZH010000036.1:0-23440 GCF_036281795.1 Francisella sp. 19S2-4 | reverse complement strand
AAAATACTAATATCTGTAACATCTGTATTTTACAAAATATATCTAACAATTTGGGATATTAATTCAACAGTCTTTTGGAGCTTCTTGAGAGCTATTTAGGAGTTAATTTAGTTAAGCGGTAATAAAATAAATATAACAGAGAGTAGCAAAAGATCTCGAAAAAATAGATCAAGATAATTGGATAATTTGTGCGACTATTGATTCTGTAAGTTTACCGTCAAAGATTTATTTGAATCAGAAATTAATAGATGAATATGATTTGAATAACAATCCTACAAATGTTTTTAAAATACTATTTATTTTACGTAGAGACCATATTGCATTTAGTTTAAATATAACGATAAATTGAATAAGTTCAAATACAATTGAAAATATAAAATACCTTGTAGAAGATGATAACTATAAGGTTATGCTTATTGAAAAAGGGCTAGGTGCAGGTGTATTGTTGGATAATTATGCACAAATCTCTAATTCTAAAATCGTAGCATTAGATAATATAACAAGTGAGATATTTCATGAGAGAGTTATAGTGATAGTTTCAAAGCATATTCCTAACATAGCAAAAATGATTAAGTTTTTACGTGAACAAGTTGATAGTTATGTAAAAACTATAATTGGTAAATAATTTTTTATTAATGTTGAATTAAGGTTGTTTTTTATCTTACTATTTAATGCAATTAAACTTATTGTTATCAAATATTATAGTATTTAAAATGTGATATTATAATTATATTATCTTTCTATAGTGTGTAAATGTAATTATGAGTAATCCCATTAAAGAAGTAGTTGATAAGAATGTTATAGAAGGGACAAGATATTTTATATCCTTAGTTGAGTTAGGCTCATATACTGCAGTTAAAAATTTTTATTCTGTTGAGATTAATACGGTTAGAAGTAAATTAGAGCTTTTAGAAAGTTATTTAGGAGTTAAGCTGACCCAGCCCAATAGCAATAAAATAGAGATAACGAAAGATGGTATGAAATATTATTCATCTTGTCATAGATTATATACGGATCTAGAACATAGTATTTTGAGTGCTAAATATAAAGGGATAGATACATTGGACTATATACGTGTATATGGTACTAGATTTTTCATAAATTACTTATTAGAGAATTTACCTGAGCTTGAGAATAGTAAAAAATATACATTTTCTTTTGATAGCTATTTGTTATACCATACTCATACTTATTTTCATCATCTAAATAATTATGATATAGCAATTATAACAGCAAGAGATTTAGAAAAAATTGACCAAGATCGTTGGTTGATATGTGCATATGTTGACTCTGCGAGTATGCCATCTAAACTTTATGCTGGAGAAGAGTTAATCAAAGAATATGATCTTGATAATGAGCCTAGAAATATCTTTAAAGTACCTTTTATATTTAGGAGAGATCGCTTAGAAGATCAGAGTTTAGATTTCAGTTTTGATGATGATGACAGTAATTTTTTCATTAAGAATATTAAGTATATTGTTGAAGATGATGCTCAAAAGCTGAAACTTATACAGAATAATTTAGGTGTAGGTGTTCTTGCAGATAATTATGATCAAATTTTAAAACTGTCTTCTGTGAGAAAAATAAAAGGTATTTCTGCTAAAACTTTCCATGATAGACAAGCTATTATTGTTTCAAAATATTTAAAAGATAGAACAAAAATAATGAAGTTTTTGAAGGATCAAGTTGATAAGTATATAAGCTTAGTTTTAAAAGGAGAGTTATAATCCTTATAAGATGTTTTCTAGATATTAATATAGAATTGATTTTTAAGATTTCAGATGATAGGCTCAAATTATTAAATTTATATAAAAATAGAGAGTTAATATGAGGAAAATAGTTTTAGGTTCTTTTTTATCAATAGCAATGCTATCATCGATAGCTATAGCTGATGATATTCCACCTACCACAGCTGTACCAATAAATAAGATAGTTGCTAATATATACTCCCAAGGGTATGATGGAATTAATGAAGTAAAGTACGACGATGGTATTTACAAAGCAAAAGTCATTAATAAAAATGGTCAAGAACAATCTTTGTATATAGATCCAACTACGGGAGCAGTTCCTGCTGTGAAAAAGTCAAAATCTAAAGAAATTAACATGAGCCAGGCATTAAATGCGGTACCAAAAGATAGATGTAAGATAATTACACAAGTTAAGAATTCTAAAGGTGCTTATAAAGTAGAATGTTTAGATTCTAATAATCAAGAAGTAGAAGTGTTTATTGATGCTATAAGCGGAAAAGTTTTTCAAGTTAGATATGATGATTAGATAAAAAGATTGATACAATCATTTAGAAATAAATATCCTTTATCTGAAGGCTTTATTTTGCTGTCAGAAATAGTAAGTAAGCCCCTCTCTAAGCCAGTTTGAAGTTTTTCTTTAATAGTGCTACTTGGTAAGAATGTCTGTTCTTCAAATATTTTTAGATCAAAACCATTTTTTAATCTTAGAGTGTTAAGCATAAATTCATAAATCAAATCTTGCTTTGTCACAACTATAGAATCTTTTATGAGATTTTTAGCTTGTGTATATATCTTTGGATGTTTATGCTTCCATGACCTTTTTATTTCTTTTGTTTTAAGGTTTGTAATCTTACTATGTGCCCCTGCGCCAATACCAATATAGTCGCCAAACATCCAGTAGTTAGAGTTATGTTTTGATTGTAGATTGTTTTTTGCATATGCAGAAATTTCATATTGTCTATATCCTGCATTATCAAGCAGTTTTTTACCTGTTATTTCAATGTTTTCTAGAGTTTCTTCATTCGGTAGCTTTGGAGGTTTTGCTGCAAATAGGGTATTTGGCTCAATAGTTAATTGATACCATGAAATATGAGTTGGTTGCATAGCTATAGCTTCTGAAATATCAAATATTCCATCGTCAAAACTTTGATTTGGTAGGCCATGCATAATATCTATATTAAAGTTTGATACGCTCGACTTTTTTATTTCATCAATAGTATTATAGACATTTTCAGTATTATGGATTCTACCAAGTATTTTAAGTTTTTCATCTTGGAAACTTTGAACACCTAGTGATATTCTATTTATACCAATATCTTGATAGCTTAAGATAGAGCCTCTTTCTACAGTGCCGGGATTCATTTCCAAAGTTATTTCACAGTTGTTACTAAGGCGAGCATTTTTATTTATATGATCTAAGACTTTATTAAGATATTCTGGTTTAAATAGTGATGGTGTTCCACCCCCTATAAAAATACTAATTACTTCTCGATCTTGTAAGTCCTCAAGATGATTATTAAAGTCAATAATAAGTTGTTTATAGTATTGTTCAGATAAGAATAAATCATCTTTTATTGCATGCGAGTTAAAATCACAATACGGACATTTGCGGACACACCACGGGAAATGGATATATATGCTGATTTGAGTTTGGATATTAAACATAATTCTTAAAATATTACAGCTTTAAATCATTTCCTTCATCATTTTGATAAATTTTTTTCATTATATATAGAGGTCGTTGCTTTGATTCTATAAATATTCTACCTATATATTTACCAAGTACACCAATTCCAATCATTTGTAAGCCAGTGAGGAACAATAAAATCGTTACTATTGACGCGTACCCAGGGATAACTATACCAAATAAAAGTACTTTAATAATGATGAAAAGTCCATATATAAAAGCAAATAAAGCGATAAAAAATCCTAAGTATGACCATATTTCTAAAGGAGCTTTACTAAAGCTAGTTATTCCGTCAATAGAAAGTTTAAAAAGTTTTAAATAGTTCCATTTAGTTTGGCCAGCAATACGAAGATCTCTTTTGTGATAAAGAATTTTTTCTTTAAAGCCTATCCATGCAAATAATCCTTTATTAAATCTAACTTTTTCTTTTAAAGATAAGAATGCTTCTATAGCTTGGCGATTTAATAATCTATAGTCTCCAGCATTAGGTGTAAGTTTTGTATCATCGCTTATTCTATTTATAAGCTTGTAAAAGAGTCCAGCAGTTCTTTTTTTCGTATTTGTGTCTGTATCTCTATTTTCTCTAACAGCTGTAACAACTTCATAACCATCGAGCCAATATTTAACCATTTCAGTGATTAGTTCAGGAGGATCCTGTAGATCAGCGTCTATAGATATTGCAGCATCTCCTAAACAGTTGTCAAATCCAGCATATAATGCGGCTTCTTTACCAAAGTTTCTTGAAAGATCTATAACTTTTATATTTGGGTTAGTTTTTTGTCTTTTTAATAATTCGCTAAGCGTATTATCAATACTCCCATCATTTACAAAAATAAGTTCATACTTGACTGGAAGATTTTCAACAATAGGAATAAGTTTATTAAAGAGATGTTCTAAGCTATCATACTCATCTTTGATAGGGATAATAATACTAATTAATTTCATTTTATTAAATCTAGCTGAAATGAAGTTTATATATAATATTAATCACATTTTATACTGACTGCTAGGTTTTTAGAATATTAATTTTTTGATAGGCCAGTTAAAAATAAACAATTAAAGTTATGAAAAGTATGATACATTATCATAATTAAATTCTATAGTTGCTTATTTTAAAATGTTGAAGAGACATAAAGATTATTTATTCATATTTTTGTTGGTTATATTTGGTTTCTTTCTATATGGTTTACCAAGTTTTTATGTGCCTGATGAAACTAGATATTCTGAGGTTGCTAGAGAAATGTTATCAGGGGGGAGTTTTATAGTTCCTCACGTTAATGGTATTGTATTTTTTCATAAGCCACCAATCATATATTGGCTAACAAGTTTTTTTATGAATATTTTTGGTGAAAATACTTGGGGTGGACGTTTAGTTAATCCCGTTTTATTACTATTTTGTCTAATGTTTGTTTATTATGCTGTTCGTCTTGTTTTAAAATCTAGAGCAGTGGCGATGTTATCTACTGTTATTACAATGACAACAATAATGATTTTGTTTGTTGGCAGATATTTGGATATAGACCTTGGTATAGCTGTATTTTTAAATTTAACTTTGCTTAGTTACTGGATCAGTTTAAATTATGATGATAACTATAGAAAGAGTACTTGTTGGCTTATTATAGCATTTGTTTTTTCTGGATTAGCTGTAATGACAAAGGGGCTTATGGGCATAGTTTTTCCTATGGCTATAGTTGGAATATATTCTATAGTAATGCTAGAGTGGAAAAGATTATTTGATATTAGACTATATCTAGGACTGATAATAGTGTTAGTTATATCTGTGCCATGGATAGTTGCTGTAGATGATCGTTATCATGGGTTCGCTTACTATTATATAATGGTTCAACAAGTACTAAGATATGCAACAGACTCACAGGATAGGGATATCTCTATTATTATTTATTTTCTTGCATCGATGGCTGCATTTTTCCCTTGGACATTCTTTTTACCTCAAGCCCTTAGAAAATTTTTCTCTAAAAAAAGATTCAAAGATAGAAAAAACAATCGACTGGAGTGGTTTTTATTTATATGGGGGAGTTTTATCTTTGTATTTTTTGCTATGTCGAAATCTTTTTTGTTTGGTTATTTAGCACCTCTAATATTGCCTTTTGGAATATTGATTGCTATTTACATTAATAGATTGTCAAAAAGAAATTTTTCTAAGTTTGATAAATTATCTATCATAGTTCCAACATTTATATTTGCTTTATTACCTATAGCAAGTGTAGTGGTTTTAGCATTGCCTATAGTTAAAGGATATATTTGGCAAGTGGCAATTTTATTATTACCAATATTTTTTGTTTCAATAGTTGTAGTATTTATTGTTGTTAATGCTATCAAAAAACAAGAGCTTAAAAAGATTGTTGTTTGTTTTTCTGTAGTGATGATATTTGTAGCAAATTTTGGCTATGGAGTAGGACAGTATTTAGATGGTAAAAATGTAGAAAAATTTGCAGAGGATATAAATATAATAGCTAAGAAGTACCCAAATATTAAGCTTTATGCTAGTCATAGGTTTTATGAAATAGGATTTTATACTAAGAAAATACCTATAATGATAAATGATGAGCAAGAACTAGACTATGCTAAAAGCTTTAAAAATTCGGGCTCTAAAGAGTATATGATGTCTTATGATAAATTTATAAATACCTGGAATAGTTCAAAAAAATTAGATTTAATTGTTATTAGGAATAAGCATAATATACATTTAAGAGAAAGAGATCATGCTTTTGCGGATTATAAAAAAGATATTGACAGGAATAAATTTTTTATTTTAGACAAAACTAATTATGCAACATTGGTGGCAAATAAAAATATCTCAATCTAAGCTTTAAAGATTAAAAACTTACTTACTATAAATGTATAAATAGCAACAAGTCCCATCGTTATAAACAGTGCTAATAAGTACTGTATTTTTAGCAGATGCAAAAGAATATAGTAGATAAGTTCATTTAAAACTAGACCAATCATTACATTTATAAAAAACTGTGATGCAGCTTTCTTATGAGATTTTGTTGTGGTTGAAAATGTAAGAAACCTATGGCCAAAATAGCTAACATTAAAAGCTATTAGAAAAGCAAAAAAATTTGCAACTAGAGGTTTGAAAACATTGGCTTCAACTAGTATCCAAACAATAATAAAGTTAGTTGCCGCGGCTAAGATACCTACAATAAGAAAGAAGGAAAGTTGTTTTTTTATCATTGCTTATGGAGTTTTGCGTTTATTGTTTATATTATAACTATTAGTAATAATTTTATAAGAGAAAGTTAGGATGGAAATAATAAAATATCAAGTTGGAATGGTAGAGAACCTACTTTCATCAGCAATATATATGATGTTTAACCTTAAGAAAGACATAGATGTTAGCTTTGGATTAAAAATCTTGCAAAGATTTGTTGATGGTAAAAGTGTTGTGGCTGGCTTTGGTAATAATCTTTTGAGAATGTTTGAAATACCAAAAGATGAAGAGTTTCAAAGAGCTTTGTTTAATAGTGAAAGAATGTCAGATAGCGATGGCTATGATCTAGTATTGTGGTTACGAGGTGATGATAAGGGAGAGCTGTTTCATAATGCTATAAATATTAAAAAAGCTTTGGGAGATTATTTTAATTTTCAAAAAGCTATCTCAAGCTATACATATCATGGTAAATATGATCTTTCTGGGTTTGAGGATGGAATAGAAAATCCAAAAGGTGAAGAAGAAGTTCCAGCAGCTATAATATCTACGCAAGGAAGCTTAGAGGGATCAAGTTTTTGGGTGCTTCAACAATGGTTGCATGATTTTAACTGGTTGAATAGTGTTAGCCAAACAGAAAAAGAAGAGTGTATTGGTAGATCATTAGATGATTCACATCAATTTGAGAATCTAAAAGATTTTGCACATGTAAAAAGATCAGCAAAAGAAAACTTTGATCCAGAGGCACTACTTCTAAGAAAATCGATGCCTTGGTCAGATGACAACCTAAATGGAGGATTTATGTTTTCAGCATTTGCCACTTCATATAGATCTTTTAATCTGCAAATGTGGAACATGCTTGGTGGAGATGATGGTATCGTAGATGGGGTATTTAAATTCTCTAAAATTATTGAAACTAGTTATTTATGGTGTCCACCTTTTAAAAAAGGAAGACTTGATTTATCTTTGTTTAAAAACTAATAAGGAAACTTATGCAAAAAATAGCTAAATATTTATTAACTATGCTAGTAATTATAAGTTTAGTTGCTTGTAGTAAAGAAGATAGTGGTGCAAGTCAAAATGTTATACTTACAGGAGATTATGCTAAGACAGGATTTGAACAGGGAATATATCAATTAGAAAAGGCAACGTTAGATTTGTCAGGTACACAAGCTAAAATAACCTGTCCAAAAGGGTATGTGATTCCTTCTCTTATCAAGACACCTGATTTTGGTGCGAAGTTACCACAATCAACTTGTGATAGAAAAGGAGGATGTCAAGTTATCATGGTGTTATTAGTAAATCCGAAGACTTTCTCAGTTAAAAAAATATCTATCTCTCCAGATAAAATGACTTATATGCAAGCAAATAATAATATAGCGTTAGGTGCTATATGTGTTCAAAAGGATCAGGTAAATAATTGGGTTTAATTTTACAAAAGTATAATAAAAATTAATTAGATGCCATATTATCAGCAGCATCTTCAGTTAATGCTAATATTTTTTGCGCTTGGTGTGAAAGAAGCTCTTCCGCAGTAATATCAAAACCAGATTTTTGCATCAGTTGCTGGAGTGAGTTAAAAGATTTAGTTTTATATAGTTTATCTTTGAGCTCTGTTTTCTCATTAACTTTTGCAAGAAAGTCATTAATCAATACTTCATTTTGCGTAATAGCCTCAGGAGTAGCAAGCTCTATAAGCCAGTAACCAGGGTTATCTAAAAAACCACCACCTCCACGACCCCATTGAGCCCCTGTTTTAGCTTTTCTACCTGATAGTAGGTAAATGATATCATTAGGTTGCTCATCAATAATTGCAAGTGTTCTACCTGCTTGCGCTTGTAGAATTTCAGCAGGTCTTATCTTAAAGCCTAATTTAACTGCTATATCAGCAACTTCAGCTAAAGTTTTTGTATTGAATAACTCTTTTTGCAAGTCAATATTATTTGTTACTTGTATAAAGAAACGTTTTAACTCTTCTGACATTATATAGGATTTTGGATAGTATTTGATATTTGTCATTTTCAATTTTCTCTTTAAAAAATTAATACTTTATAATAAATAATAGTTTATAAATGTATCTAAAATATTTAGCTATTGTAACAAATTGTAAATTATTAGGTTAGATGCATTAAATTGAGGGTAGTATTTATTCTAAATAAGGTGATGTGAAGATTAAGCCAAAAGCAAAGTCTGAAGAGTTTTATTTTATATACAAATAAGCATTAAAAGGTTAAAATATACCTGTATGCAAAAAAAATATGGTATCTACGGAGGTTAATAGCATGTCTGATATTAAAAATATCACTAAGCTGAGTATAGAGGATAAGGGAAATAAGTATTCTCTGTATAGCTTAAAAAAACTTTCTCAAGAACTTGGTAAAGATGTAAATCGTCTACCATATTCAATTAGAGTATTACTAGAAAACCAACTAAGAAATATTGATGGTTATAAAGTAAAAGAAGAGGATATGAATAAGGTACTAGATTGGGATGCTAAAGCTAGTTCTAGGCCTGAAATTCCACATATGCCTGCTAGAGTTGTAATGCAAGACTTTACTGGTGTTCCAGCAGTAGTTGATTTAGCAGCAATGAGAAAGGCGATCAAGGATGCTGGTGGAGATGCTGATAAAATTAACCCTCTTGTAGATACTGCGATGGTTATTGACCATTCTGTTCAAGTAGATTACTACGGCACAAAAACAGCTTTAGCACAAAACGTAGCTAAAGAGTTTGAAAGAAATGGTGAAAGATACAGCTTACTTAAGTGGGCACAAAAAGCATTTGATGATTTCATAGTAGTTCCACCAGGAATGGGTATTATTCACCAAGTAAACTTAGAGTATTTTGCAAAAGGAGCTCTAGTTAAAAATATCAATGGTGAAAATGTAATTTATCCAGATACTTTAGTAGGTACAGACTCTCATACTACAATGATCAATGGTGTTGGTGTTGTTGGTTGGGGTGTTGGAGGCATTGAAGCTGAGGCTGTAATGCTTGGTCAGCCATATTATATGGTACTTCCAGATGTTGTAGGTGTGAAACTTACAGGCAAGTTAAAAACTGGTGTAACAGCTACAGATTTAGTTTTAAAGATTACAGAAGTGCTTAGAAAACACGGCGTAGTGGGCAAGTTTGTCGAGTACTATGGTGAAGGCTTAGAAAGTCTATCTTTACCTGATAGAGCAACTATTGCTAATATGGCTCCAGAATATGGTGCTACTATTGGTTTCTTCCCTGTTGATGAAGTAACTTTAGATTTCTTTAAAAACACTAATCGTGGCGAGCTTGTTGATGCTGCACGCGAAATGTATAAAGAGCAAATGTTATTTAGAGAAAATCCAGCAGAAGAACCAGAGTATTCTAGTTTGGTAGAAATTGATCTATCTGAAGTTGAGTCTAACTTAGCAGGCCCTAAGCGTCCTCAAGATAGAGTTGCTTTCCATGATATGAAAAAAGCTTTTGCTGAAGCTTTAGTTCATGAGCAAGGATTACATGGTTTTGGCTTAACAGAAGAGCAATTACAGAAATCTGCCGAAGTAAAAGGTCTAGATGAATCTATTACTCATGGATCACTTGCTATTGCTGCAATTACATCATGTACAAATACATCAAATCCTTCACTACTTTTAGGCGCTGGATTACTTGCTAAAAAGGCAAATGAAAAAGGTCTAAAAGTTAAGCCTTTTGTTAAGACTTCTTTAGCACCTGGATCACAAGTTGTAACACAATATCTTGAAAAAGCAAATTTGCTTCCAGAGCTTGAGAATTTAGGCTTTGACTTAGTGGGTTATGGCTGTACTACATGTATTGGTAACTCAGGTCCATTAGATCAGCCAGTTATTGATGCAATCGATGAAGCGGATCTAGTAGTGGCTTCAGTAAGTTCAGGTAACCGTAACTTTGAAGGACGTATCAATCCATATGTAAAAGCAAACTATTTAGCATCACCTATTCATGTTGTAGCTTATGCTTTGGCTGGTACAGTTAATTTTGATCCTGTTGAAGATGCTGTTGGTACAGATTCTGAAGGTAATGATGTATATCTTGCAGATATTTGGCCAACTACTGAAGAAATTGCTGCTATTCAATCTCATGTAATTAACTCCGCAATGTTTGAAAAAGCATATGCAACAGTACTTGATGGAACAGAAGATTGGCAAAAACTTGATGCTCCTGAAGGTAAGTTGTATGAGTTTGATGAATCTTCTACTTATATTCAGTGCCCTAACTTCTTTGAGAAGTTTGCTGAAGGCAATGATGATCTAGATATTAAAGGAGCAAGAACTCTTTTGATGCTAGGAGATTCTGTAACTACAGACCATATATCTCCGGCTGGTGCGATACCTGAAGAGTACCCTGCAGGACAATATCTAAAATCACATGGCGTTGAGAAAAAAGACTTCAACTCATATGGTTCTCGTCGTGGTAACCATGAGGTTATGATGAGAGGTACTTTTGCAAATATCCGTATTCGTAACTTACTTTTAGACAATGTTGAAGGTGGTTTTACTAAGTATCATCTTGATGGTTCACAGCAGTATGTTTTTGATGCTGCGATGAAATATAAAGAAAAAGATATTCCACTGGTTATCTTAGCAGGTAAAGAATATGGAACAGGTTCATCACGTGACTGGGCAGCTAAAGGTACATTCTTATTAGGTGTTAAAGCAGTTATTGCAGAAAGCTATGAGAGAATTCATAGATCGAACTTAGTTGGTATGGGAGTCTTACCTCTTGAGTATGTAAATGGTCAAAATGCTAAGAGTTTAGGTTTAGATGGTTCTGAGATGTTTAATATTAAAAACTTAAATAATATTAAGCCACGTCAAAAAGTTGTTGTAGAAGCGGTACATCCTAAAACTGCACATACTACAACATTTGAAGCGCTAGCTCGTTTAGATGCAGATGTTGATGTTGATTATCTAAAAAATGGAGGTATTTTACAAACTGTTTTGAAAGATATGATGAATCAAGAGAAAAAGCATGACTCTGTAGAATCTAAGTCTTGTTCTGAAGGATCTTCAGATGCTTCTTGCCCATTCTCAAAAATGGCTAGTTTCTTTAAAAAAATATTTAAATAAATATTCTTAGAATAGTTTTTTAATCTTTAACTTAATACTTCTTTTTTAATATCCTCTAAGACAAATATGTTTTTGTAACTCTTATAAGATAGTAATGAAAAATATCAAAAGCTTATTTTTTTTATTATTTTTTAGTGTTAAAGTTTAGTACTATAATAATTAATTTAGATGCTATTTACATATGATAAGAAAATTACTAACAATTTGTGTACAGAAGAAAGCATCAGATTTACATTTATCTTCTGGCTGTAGGGCTAAATATAGAATAGATGGAGATTTGATTGATATAGAGTCATCGCCTGTATTAAATGATAAAATGATTTCTCAAATGCTTTTAGAAATAATGACTGATGATCAAAAAGATGAGTTAGTAAATACGTTTGAGTGTGATTTTTCTATAGATGATAAAGAGAATGATGCTAGATTTAGGGTTAATGCTTTTTTCCACAATAGAGGATATGGTGCAGTTTTTCGTCGTTTAGAAAATAAGATTCCTACACTTGATCAGTTTGGAGCTCCTAGAATACTTAAAGAAGTGCAGGCTAAAAAGGGTGGTTTAATTCTTGTGACAGGTCCTACTGGTTCTGGTAAAAGTAGTACCTTAGCAGCGTTAGTTAATGAAATAAATCAAAAAGAAGATTCTCATATTTTAACGATTGAAGATCCTGTTGAATTTGTTCATGTTAGCCAAAGAGCATTAGTTAATCAACGTGAAGTCAAAAGAGATACTAAGAGCTTTAATGCGGCATTAAAATCAGCACTTAGAGAAGATCCAGATTGTATCCTTGTTGGTGAAATGAGAGATTTAGAGACGATCCGTTTAGCATTAGAGGCTGCTGAAACAGGGCATTTAGTTTTAGGAACTTTACATACAATGTCAGCGATTAAAACTGTTGACAGGGTTATTTCGGTTTTTCCTCCGGCTGAGCAGGAATTAGTACGAAATATGTTGGCAGAATCTTTACAAATAGTTATTTCACAAAGATTGCTTAAGCGTAAAGGAGGCGGACGAGTAGCTAGTTATGAGGTACTTATATCTAATTCTGGTATTAGAAACATGATTAAAGAAAATAAGCTCTCTCAAATATATACAGCTTTGCAAACTGGTACTTCAAAAGGTATGACAACAATGGAGCAAAGTATAGAAAATCTACTTAAAGCTGGAACTATCACACCAGAAGAGGCAGCTAAATACATAATAGTTAGATAAATAAGTTTTAGTAATGTAATTTTTCTTTTGTTTTTCCTCTAAAAATATAATACGCATAACTCGTATAAAGTAGTAATAGAGGTATCATAATAATCGCAGGAATTAGTGTAAATAATAAAGTTGTATCACTTGCTTTAGCTTGTAGGTAAGTTATTTCGTAAGAGATTACATATGGGAAGATTAGCGTTAGCATACTTATATAAGTAAATATAAAAATACCAACCGCAAGCCAATAAGCTAAAGCATGATTTTTCGCATCGACAGCTTTTATTAAGACAAATGCACATACTAATGTAAGCACAAATAACTCCCCTAGAATTACCATTTTATATAAATTATCAAAAGGAAGTTTGACATATAATGGTGTAATTATGCCAATCACAAGCATTAGGATAACCAAAACTTTAGAACACTTTTTGGCAAACTGCTTAGCTTTAATAAACAGCTCATTTTCCGTTTTCAGTATTAAGCGAGTAGCTCCTAATAAAGCATAACCAAAGATTAATGTAACTCCTGTAACAGAAGAAAATCCTATATCATATAAAGCACCATGCGGGAATCCAACGATTAGTTCTCCAACTATATAGCCTTGTAAGAAAGTAGCAACAAAAGATGATATGAAGAATAAACGATCCCAATTTTTAATGCCTTTTTGTGAAGATTTCAGTCTAAATTCGAAGCATATACCTCTCAGTAGTATCATTACTACAAGTAAAATAGCGGATAAATATATTTTAGGAAAAATATATGCAAAAGCGATGGGGAACATACCATAAAAGCATGCTAGAGCAAAAACTAGCCATGTTTGATTACCATCCCATGTAGGTAATAAAATACTAGTTGCAATATCTCTTTGATGATCATCTAGAAAAGGAAACAGTATTCCCATACCAAGAGCAAAACCATCTAATATGACATATAAAAGTAGAGCGAACGCAATTATCATTAACCAAATTAATGCTAAATCCATGACTTATTCCTCCTCGCTTACATTTTTTTCAACAGATTGAAAGTATGAGTAAGGCATTCTTTCTTCTCCTGGAGAATTTGGTCCACCTTTAATAATCCTTAGTAAATATTTAAAGTAGAAATAACCAAATATAATAAAGTAGACAATAATTATTGAAGCTAGTGATAAAAAAACTTGCCAAAAACTAATATCACTTACAGAGTATTGTGTTCTAAGAATGTTATAAACAACCCATGGCTGCCTACCAAATTCGGCAGTAAACCACCCTGTAATAATAGCAACAAAACCTAGAGGTGTAGTTAGGGTGCATATTTTAAGAAACCATTTCGCTGAATGTACTTTTTTCCTTGCTAGTAATGTTGTACCAACTAAACCGATTAAGATCATTAGAGTTCCAATACCAACCATTATTCTAAAGCTATAAAACACTACAGCAACAACAGGTCTATCTTTTTCAGGTACTGATTTTAGACCTATTAATTCACCATTAAGTTCATGGGTGTTTATTAAAGAAGCTAGTTTAGGTATTTCTATAGAAAATAAATTTTTCTCTTGGGATTCACTTGGGTATGCAAAAACTACAAAAGGAGCTCCTTTTTGAGTATTCCAAACCCCTTCTATCGCGGCAGTTTTTAGTGGTTGATTTTCATGTACTTCTCTACCAACATCATCACCAACCATAAGTTGACTCAAGCTTAATACTAGTATTGAAATTATTGAAAACTTAATACAAGTTTTTGCAAAAGAATGATACTTATCTTTTATTAGATAATAAGAGCTAACACCTAGAATAACCATTAAGGTGCTTAGATAAGCTGCTAAAAGCATATGTATGTATCTAGGGATAACAGATGGGTTAAATATTACGTGATACCAGCTATAAACGTCAAACCTACCGTTTACATAGTGAACCCCATCTGGAGTCTGCATCCAAGAGTTTGCTGATAATATCCAAAATGCTGATAATGTAACACCAACAAAAATTGTAAAATTTGCTAGAAAGTGGATATATTTGTTAATTCGACCCCAACCAAATATCATTATTCCTAAGGCACCAGCTTCTATAAAAAATGCTGTTAGAACTTCATAGGTAAATAAAGAACCAAGTACAGGGCCTACCTTCTCTGCAAAGCCTGCCCAGTTAGCGCCAAACTGAAACTCCATAACAATACCCGAAACGACACCCATACCAAATGTCAGAGCAAATATTTTTGTCCAAAATTTGACAATAGATAAGTATTTGTCATTTTTTGTTATTAACCATAGTGCCTCAAAGATCATCAAAAAAGTTGATAATCCTATGCTGAAAGCTGGAAATAGTATGTGAAAGCTTACAGTGAAAGCAAATTGTATTCTTGAAAGAATCTCAACCCAGTACATAATAAAACCTCTTACATTTTTGGTTGTTAAAATCCAGCTCATAGAGCTAGTGATTTTCAGCTGGGAGGGCTAAATTTATAATTAAAGGTTCTCATATCAAAACTATATTCTCAAGTTGATTTCTATAAGATTAATAAAATGTAATGTTCACTCGAGTGATTTTATCAATATAATGGTAAGTGAAGAAAAGAAAAATATTATGGGGCATGTAATGAAAATATTAATAGCAGGGGGCTCGGGCTTTATTGGTAGGGAGCTATCGAAATATCTAAATCAAAAGTATGAGTTAACTCTTTTGACTAGATCAAGAGAAAGTACTATAGCTAGTTATAATGATTTGATTACATGGGATGATTTAACAGAAGATGTTATTGTTAAGTATGATATTGTGATAAATCTATGTGGTTTTAATATTGGAGAAAAACGCTGGAGTAAGAGTGTTAAAAAGAAAATATTATCAAGTCGTATTAATCCAACAAAGAGGCTAGTTGGTCTTATAGGATCCAAAAATATCTGGCTAATTAATGCAAGTGCTATAGGCTATTATAATTTTTCTAAACTAATCCAGGATGAGGATAATCATAGTAGAGACTATGATAAGCTAACTTTTGGTCAAGAAGTTGTCGATGAATGGGAAAAATGTTTAGTTGACTCACCACTTAGAAGATATACTATTTTTCGTTTTGGAGTTGTCATTGGAAATGGTGGGGCTCTGCAAAAGATGTCAATGTCAGCTAAGCTTGGTTTTATAACTATGCTAGGAGATGGGCACAATTATATGAGTTGGATTAGTGCACATGATTTGTGCAGGGCTTTTGATTTTGTTATTGATAATAAATTTGATAATAAGGAAATTTTTAATCTAACAGCTCCTAATGTCTGCCAACATCAGATATTAATAAAGCTATTAACAAAATATCTAGCTAAGAAGCGCACAATTAAAATACCAACATTTATGGTTAAATTATTATTTGGTCAAATGGGTGAAGAACTATTGCTCTCAAGTCAAAATATTAGACCAACAAAGCTGCTATCAAGAGGATTTGTATTTGATGATTTAAAAATGCAAGATGCTTTAGAAAGGTACCTATAAAATAAATGTCAAATATATACTTTTAATTAACTTTCAGAATTGTAGTTTGTAGGTATTGTAACAGTTACAGTAAGCCCTTTTTGGTCAGTATTGTTTTTTGCGTTAATTTTACCATGATGTAGTCTAACAATTTCTGTAACTATTGCTAAGCCTAGCCCACTACCTTCTTCACCAGTTCCTGTTTCACGATAGAATCTATCAAAAATACGATCGATATTCTCTGGTGGTACTCCAATACCATTATCTTTTATCTCAACAATAATATCACTACCTTCTTGACGAGAGTGAATCTCAATAGTTCCACCATTTGGTGTGTATTTAATAGCATTTGAAATTAAGTTTTTGAATAATATACCAAGTAGGTAATCATTACTATAACAATAAATTTGCTTCTCGGAAGGGAAAAATGAAACTTCAATGCCTTTCTCAATAGCCTTGATAGCATTTTCGGCAATAAATCCCTCTAGAGTTTTATTAATCATAAGTTTTTTACCAAATGTAATTTGCTCATTTGGTTGGATTCGACTTAGTGTTAATAATTGATCAATAATATGTGAATATCGATTAGTAGAGCTTTTAATTTTTACTAGTTTTTGTTTTATCTCTTCAATATTATCTGATGAAAGAGCAATCTCAACTAGGGTTTTTACTCCAGCAATAGGCGTTTTTAATTCGTGAGCGGCATCGCCAGAGAAACGTTTTTCTCTTTCTAATGTTTCATGGAATTTTTCAATTAAAGAATTTATTTGCTCAACTAGGGATTTAATTTCATAAGGAATAATATCTTCATCGAGTTTCTCATTTCTACGAGGATTTATTTTTGCAACACGTCTATTTATACGTTCAAGAGGATGTAAAGCTGTTCTTAAAATATAGTATATAAAGGCTATTAGAATTATGTAAGTTGAAGCTAGAAGTATGGCAAACTTAAAAATTATTTGTCTAGAAACTCTATCTTTAACATCATTGTTGGCAAATACTGTTATAATTTTGTCACCATCTGTTTTTAATGTGTATGTATACCAGTGTCTTTGAATTCCTGAGGCATCGCTGTAAAACCAGTCAAACCCTGTCTTTGAAGTAATATTTTGGTAGTCTTTATGAAAGATTGGAAGATTGGAAGTTTTTAGAAGTAATCTATTGCGTTTAAGGTCATAAACAATAAATCCAACACTTTCATTATGATTTTTTATATCTAAGAAAGAAGAGGATATTCTATCAACGATCATATTTGTGGCATTTTTATCGCGTTCTAAAGGATATATCTTTAGGACTGTTTCAATAACTTGAGCAGCTGATTTTAGTTGATAATCAAAAAGAGCATCATTTTGATGCTTAACTTGATAAAAGCTAAATATTGAGATTACAAGCATAAATACAGCGAAGAAACTTGCAAAAGAAACTACTAAAAAGCTTAGTATTGAACCCTCTTTTCTATTTTTTAAAAACATACTAATTTGTACGAATATTTATTTTCATTGGTACATTATAAAGAATTTTGAATTTTATTATTAGTTTTATAGTTGTTATAATTGTTTGTAATGTATAAAAATTACTTGTATTGTATATACTTTATTTAAATTAGATGAGCAAAATAGTCAAGCCTTTTTACACAAAACATTATGAGTCTGCGACTTTGTATTTCTATACGGATGAAAATCTTAGGTTTGATCTAGTTATAACTTGTCCGCATGCAGAACTTGGAAATAATTTTGTTGAGTTTGACTATCCTGCAATAAGGCAACTTGTAAAGTTAGATAAAGAAGACTTTAATGACTTTCTAGCAATTGAATGTGATTTTGGGACATATTCTCTTGGTCATGCTATTGCGCAAAAGCTATATTCAGAATATGGTTTATATACTTTAATTATGGAGCCAACATTTCCTCGTTCAATATTAGATGCTGGAAGATTATATCCAAATTGTATAAGAAATATCATTGATTATGATCAGCATCCAGAGTTAAAAAATTCTTTAGTAAAACTTTATGATGCATATATGCAGAAACTCTGCCATGTGGTTGCTGTAGCAAAAAGTTATAATGCTGTTTCAATAGATTTACATACAATGTCTAGTTATTCACCTAATGTTATTCAAGAAAGGTATTCTGAAGCAATAATAGAAACTCCAGAAACATTAAAAGATTATATTAATTTATATAAGAATGCACATATAGAAGGTGAAAAAAGAATAACAGAACTTTTTACAGGAGATGCTCGTAATGGGATATTTGCTTCTAAAGTATTATTAGAATCCTTATCTCATGAATTAGAGAATGTAGGTATAGATATACAATATGATAAGCCATATATTCTTGCAGAGCATTTAGTGGCACATTATCTTGTCTGTGAGTTAGAAACTGTCTGTATTGATATACCTAAAGATCTTTTATCCAAAGTAACAACAGATGATCAGCAATATGATATAGCTAACTTAGAGGTTGATAAAAAGAAATTACAAACGATGGCTGAAGCATTTGCTAAGGCTGTTGCCAGTACGTGTAAACAACAACAATTAAAAGGTGCATAACTTATGGCAATAAAAACAACAAATTCTATTTCTGAGAAAATATGGGGCAAAAAAGCTATTCATATACCTAACACTACGGATATTTATGGTGCAGACCTAGTAAGCTCTTTTGTTGATAAATATGTTACGCGTACATTGTGTCTACTTGCTAAAGAACATAAGATAATTTTACCTAAGAAAACCCAAGATGAAGTTGAAAAAATGGTTTCTTATTTTAATAAGATTGGATTTGATTATATAAGTATGGATAATTTCATATTTTTACATAATGAACATTATAGATTTTCAACAATCGTTATGAATTATGCCGATCAAATTCCAGAATTTAGTAATCCTGAGTATACTGATCTTGTACCTTTTACTTCAGCGACAGCAGTGGAGCTTTTAGGTATTAAATATAAGAAAAATTATGGATTGTCAGAAGCGCTTTCTCAGTTTCTGAATGATAAGTCGTTCTTAAGACAGATGTTACATGATAAAGATATACTTGTTCCTAGTGTAAATATCATTTCAACTGTTTCTGATGAGGACTATGTTAAAAAAGCACTAAAAATATATCGTAAATATGAAAATAAGGGTATATATGAATGTGCTGTAATTATGCCTAGAGCATGTTCAGGTTATGGTATTCATAGATTCCAAAGTGAAAGAGAGTTGCGAGAGATTTTGAAACTTATGCGAAGAGTTGAGATCTTCATGATTGATCCTTGGTTAGATAATCTTGGCTCGCCAGCCTTTCAAGTAAGTATTGCAGATAAAAAAGAAAATGATATCTGTTTAGGACTTAGTGATCAAATGTTAGATGGCCAAACTCATTTGGGTAATAAATATAAGTCAGAGTTTAGTGATGAGCCTGCTGTTATGCAAATGTGTGATGAAGTAACAGAAATTTTGCGTGATATGGGTGTTAGAGGAATTGTTGGTGTAGATCTTTTAATTCGTGAGATTGATGGTGAGATTGTTCCATATGTATTAGAAGTTAATGCAAGACAAACAGGGGCTATATATGCCGGTTTCTTGGCTTATGAGTTGCGTAACGGCGAGCATAAGCCATGGGTTGGACATAATAATGTAGTTGTACCGATAAATTCGACTATAGATGATTATCACGAATATTTAAAATCTAATGGGATAGATTATACATATGGTGATAATGAGGGAGTTATTATTACCTGTATAGGAAATCTTGAGCTTAATCATAAAGTTATGATTTTAGCTATTGCCGATACAGATGAACGATTAAAAGAAATACTTGATATAGCTACTTCTTTTGAATAAGTATTTTATAGAGTTTACTATTATCTTATCGCTTGAAGAATACCTGTAATTATCATTTGAGTACTAATAATTGTTAGTATCATTCCCATAAGCCTTTCAACTGCTCTCATACCTCTTTTGCCTAATATGCGTTTTAAGAAAGGAGCAATTAAAAGTATTAGTAATGTGGCAAGACAAGCTAAAATTATAGATAACCAGCTTAACCATATGCCTATACTATTATGCTGAGCTATGATCATAACCATAGCAATACTTGATGGCCCAGCCATTAAAGGAATTGCTAATGGAACGATGAAAGGGTCGGAATCATCTTCAGGTCTCATATTTTCATCACTAGGATATATCATTTTTAGCGCCATAATAAATAAAATTACACCACCTGAAACTTGTACTGCTGCAACAGAGATATTCATTAAGCCTAAAATAGCTTTACCACAGAAGAAAAATAAACTTAGTATTAAAAAAGCAAAAATCATTTCTCTAATTATTATCTTTCTCTGGTCAACGCTATTATATTTTTTAAGTATGCCTAGAAATATAGGAATATTACCAACTCCATCCATTAATAAAAATATTGTTACAAAGATTGTATAAAAGTTCATAGTTTATTCTCAATAAGTAAAGTAGGGAGAGTTGATTATTATGTTATTGATAATGCAACTCTTTTTTTATTTTTAAAATAAGTAATTCTTCATTCAAAAAGCTATTCTGAAATC
Organism: Francisella sp. 19S2-4; assembly: GCF_036281795.1. Classification (NCBI taxonomy): domain Bacteria; kingdom Pseudomonadati; phylum Pseudomonadota; class Gammaproteobacteria; order Thiotrichales; family Francisellaceae; genus Francisella; species Francisella sp. 19S2-4. Next base: position 2,572 of record NZ_JAWUZH010000036.1, on the reverse strand, counting down.
TGATTTTTAGACTAGAATGGCGCTATATTTATTTGAATGTGTGTAATCTATCATACCATTTCTATTGATGCCAACTTTCTTCAGCATATATTAGTTTATTTCTGATTTTTTATAAAAAATAACTCTATTGTAATTGTACCTTGATGTCTACATGAGTTTTTCTTGCTTTAGGTGTTAGAGAGTGTCAGAATTTAAATAAACTAATATTAATTGCTTGGTAATAAATGGATAAGATATCTATAGGTGTGAGTAGTTGTTTGGTTGGTAACAATGTCCGTTATAATGGCGGAAATTGTCATAAATCATATATAACAGGAGCATATGCAAATTATTTTGATTATAAAGTAGTTTGTCCAGAAATTGCTGCAGGATTAGGTGTCCCAAGATCAACATTATTTCTAGTAGAAAATGCTCAAAAAAATATACTAGCAGTCAAAACAAATAAAACACATATTGATGTTACAGATAAGCTTAAACAGGCTGTTGATAAGTTAGTATCAAACATTGGTACTGTTTATGGGTTTATCTTAAAAGCTAAATCTCCCAGCTGTGGTGTAGCAACTGCTAGAGTGTTTGATGAAAATCATGGCTACACAGGTGTTAAAGCTGATGGTTTATTTGTTAGAGCCCTTAGAGAGTATGATCCTCTTTTACCAATAGAAGATGATGGTAAGCTTGTAGATAAAACATTAAGAGATCATTTTCTTCGTAAAGTATTCTGCTACTATGATTTAAAAACAGTTTTTATGAGCTGTTCAAATATTACTGAAATGATGCAATATCATTCAAAGCATAAAGTGCTATTGCGGATGCATAATAATAAAGTTAAGAAAGTCTTAGGTAATATGCTTTCTGAAGCTGGGAATAAAGCAGATATTAATGAGATTAAGTATAAGTATATAGAACTATTTATGCATGCTATAGCCTCTCCTGCTAAAAGAGGAGCTCATTATATGGCTTTACAAAATGTTTTACGTGAGATAAATAAAAAAATATCTAAATCGCAACGTCAATATCTTCAAGAAATATTGAATAAATATAAAGATTGTAAGGTTTCTTGGGATGTTCCTGTAAGTATTATAAAAATGTATCTTTTAGAGCTTGAACTGCCTTATCTAAATAGACAAAGCTATCTTAATCCATATCCTGAGGAACTTATTTTTTAAGCATCAATCTCTTTTGGAAGAAAAAAGGCAAGAGGTATGCATGCTAATAGTAAGCCAGCTAATATAGCTATAACTAGATTAAATGATTGATTATAAGATAGATAAATATTATCTTGAGAAAGTGATAGTATGTATCCGATACCCGGTAATAATATAACAGGGAATAAATTATTTATCATATTTACTCCCGCAGTGCTTGATGCAGAAGTTCCTGGAGGTGAGATAATTTTTGCTATAGCAAAAGTTATTGCCTGAGGGCCAGCCATAATACCTAAAGCTAAATATGAAAGTATAAATATATTTTTATCCATTGGGATATATGCAATAACGATTATTAATAAGCCTGATGAGACTAAGCTGAGTATTAATAATAATCTAAAACGATTCGTATAAGCACTAATAATACCAAATACTGCAAATCCAATAGCTGCCCCAGCAAATAGAAAACTATTTAAATGAGATGCTACTGATTGATCGACACCTAATTTATCTTCTATTAAGCTAACTCCCCATAATGATCCAAGGACATTGATTGGCATAAATATACTAGCTCCAATTAAACTAGCAACCCAGAACTTAGGGCTCATTATTATTTTAAATAATTTTATAATAGTTTCAGTTAAGCTAGCTTCACTAAAGTGTGTAAATTTCTCAACATGTTTTTTATTATCTTTAATAAAAACAACTATTAATAAGAAAAGGGCTATTCCAAAGTATGTAAATACTGCATTGCCTTCTTTCCAGCCAAGCTTAGCAACAAGGTTTGAAAGAAAAACATCTGTAAATAATCCACCGAGTATCCCTATAACAGTAGTAAACCCTATAAAAGTAGAGAAAAATCTTTGTGGTAACCACATTCCAGCCATTTTAGCAGCACCTATAAAACCAAATGCTGAGCCAATTCCCATAAGTATCCTACCGATAAATGAGACTTCATAATGGTTTGTCGCTGAAAACAGATAGTTTCCTAATACGCATAGAGCTGTGGCAATACTTATTACTACTTTACGATTATATTTATCTAGAATGACACCAGCAGGAATTTGCATAATGGTATATGAGATGAAGTATGCTGAAGAAAGCCAGCCAATTTTAGCATATCCAATGTTAAAAGCATTTTTAAGATCTTCAGCCATTACGCCAGGAGCTGCGCGGATAAAAAAGTCAAAACTATAATTTAAAGTTGCGATTAAGCATATTATCCATGCAATTATTATTAACCATTTTGATTTAGGTAGATGTGATTCATCCATAAGGTTATTAAATTATGTTTTAAATATATTAGAATACCAGAGATATTTTAATTATTCAAAATTGACTTTTGATAGATTAAAGACTGTTGAATTAATATCCCAAATTGTTAGATATATTTTGTAAAATACAGATGTTACAGATATTAGTATTTT
>NZ_JAWUZH010000035.1:0-23811 GCF_036281795.1 Francisella sp. 19S2-4 | reverse complement strand
AAATACTAATATCTGTAACATCTGTATTTTACAAAATATATCTAACAATTTGGGATATTAATTCAACAGTCTTTTATTTGTTATAACCAACCTATCTATCCTTAAGTAAAAATAAATACTAACAATAAAATACTAAATAGTGTTTGACAGGTTTTTATTTTATATGTTAGACTCAAAAAATAGTAAGTTTTTATTACTAGTAATTAAAGAAGAGGTGCATAGTCTATAATGCTAATCTGAAGGCCATAACGCTTAATGATGATTAGATTTTTAGAGATTGTGCCGAAAGAATATAGATGTTATGAGCTATATTCTTGGGTCTGATACTGAAAGGTAGCAGGACTGTCACGTTGAACTTAAACGTGGGGCGCTTCTGGTCTTGGCATTATTTTGCAAAGTCTCAGTTTTCTCCACGTTAATGTAAACATGGAGAGCTTTGTGGAAGATCAAATAAATGTAGCTAAATTTGGCGGTACAAGTGTTGCCAATATCGAATCAATAGAAAAATGTATTGAAATCATAAGAAATACACCTGCAATTAAAGTAATTGTTGTGAGTGCTCAATCAGGAGTTACTAATCTTTTAGTAAAGCTTGTAACACACTGTAATAGTGAGAAATCTATACAGCAAACGATTAATGAAATAGAAAATATAATCCATCCTATATTAGAACATATTCAAGATCTAGAGACTTCTGTAAGGATAAAAGAGGTTTTGAAAGATCTAGAGTTTCTTACAAAACTATCTCTAAGGTTAAAAACTCCTCAGCTTTCGGATGAAATATTATCTTTTGGAGAGTTAATATCAGCAACAATAATGACTCAACTTTTGATCCAGTCAGGCATTAATGCTAGATATCTAAGAGCAACTGAGGTTATTAAAACTGATAGTAATTATGGTCAGGCAAAACCTTTGACAAAAGTGATTCGATTAAATGTACAAGATAAATTAGTACCTTTAATCAACGATAGTATTATTGTGACAGAAGGTTTTATTGGCCAAGACTCTCAAGGATTAACAACAACTTTGGGTCGAGGAGGTAGTGATTATTCAGCAGCTTTAATTGCTGAGGCTATAGATGCTAGAGATCTATTAATTTGGACAGATGTTCCTGGTATTTATCAAGCAGATCCTAGAACGATACCAAATGCAGCCCCAATAGAAAAGATGTCTTATAATGAGGCAGCTGAGTTAGCGACTTTTGGAGCTAAAGTCTTACATCCTAGTACTTTATGGCCAGCGATAAGAAACAATATAAATGTATTTATCGGTTCAACTTTTAATCCTAATAATCCCGGAACTTGGATTACAAAAGATTCGGAGCAACAATTACCCATTGTAAGAGCTGTTGCAGAACGTAAAAACCAGATTTTAGTAACTATAAAAAGCTACGATATGGTTCATACTCAAGGATTTTTAGCTAAAGTTTTTCAAGTCTTAGCTAATCACAAGGTAAGTATTGATTTGGTAACTACTAGTGAGGTGAGTATTGCCCTAACTTTAGATCATGTGGGAAGCCAATCAATAGGAAATACTATACTAACACCAAGTTTGTTAGAAGAGTTGAATGAGATTGGAGATGTTGAAATAAAAGTAGATAAGAACTTATCTTTAGTCGCGGTTGTTGGCAATAATATCCATCAGACTAAAAATATTAGTTCAAGATTATTTTCTGGATTATCTGATCACAATATACGTTTACTTAGTCATGGAGCAAGTGGACATAATATGTGTTTGCTTGTTGATCAAAGTGAATCATCTCAAGTTATGCAAAAAATTTATAATCAATTTTTTGAAAGGGAGGTGACGGTATGAAAATTGCGGTTGTAGGGAAAGGTAATACTGGCCAAGCAGTTTTGGACTTATTAGGCAAGCAAAATGTTTATGAAGTCTTTGACTCAAATAATCTTGTTACAGCTGAAAGGCTTAATAATACAGATGCCGTTATTGTTTTTGTTTCAGCTAGTGTACTTATGGAAATATTACCAACATTGTTGGAAATTCAGGTGCCAGTGATCTGTGGTACAACAGGTTTTAATTATACTCAAAATATTGTTGAAAAGGTCAATACAAGTAGACAGCTATGGATTGTTGCTAATAACTTTAGTTTGTCTATGGTTTTTATTAAAGAAGCTTTAGCTTCACTGGGTAAAATTAAGCATTTAATCCCGCAGATTGGGTACAAAATAAAAGAAACTCACCATGTTAAAAAACTAGATGCTCCAAGTGGTACAGCTATATCTTGGAAAGAGTGGTTGGGTATTGATGATTGCACTATTTCATCTGAGCGTTTTGGTGATGTAAAAGGAATACATAAAGTTAAATTAGATTATGAATATGAAACTATTGAATTAAAACATTTTGCTCATAATCGTAAACTCTTTGCTCAAGGGGCTATTTGGGCAGCTAAATATGCTATTAAGAATTCTAGTTTATTTGGATTTTTTCAATTTGAAGAGCTTGTTGCTAAGGAGTATGCAAATGAATATTAATAAAGATCTTTATACGGCAATAGTAACACCGATGCTTAATAATGGTGAGATAGATTATGATAGTTTTGAAAGAATACTAAGATATCAAGCTGATGCTGATTGCGGGATATTAATTTTGGGAAGTACTGGAGAGGCCTTAGCGCTAAGTTTTGAAGAACAATGTGAAGTGGTTAAATTTACATGCTCATTAGAGTTAGATACACCAATAATGGTCGGGGTTGGAGGCTCTAGGCTTGAGCAACAAGTTGAGTGGATAGAATTTTGTAATACTCAAAATATAGATTGTTTTTTATTAGTGACTCCTCTTTATGCTAAACCAGGTACAGTTGGTCAAACTAACTGGTTTTTAAGATTATTAGATGCAGCACAGAGACCTTGTGTTTTTTATAATGTTCCTTCTCGAACAGGAGTTAATTTAAGTTATGAAGCTTTAAAAAATATAAAAGATCATAAAAATGCTTGGGCAATTAAAGAGGCATCCGGAGATTGCGAGCATTTTCGCAAATATGCAGAGACAGCACCTAATTTAAGAATGTATAGTGGAGAAGATGGGATGCTTCCTGAGTTATCAAATTATGGTGCGATTGGTTTAATATCGGTTATATCAAATATTTGGCCGAGACAAGTTAAAAGTTATGTTAAAGAAAGTGTTAGTAAAACTATTCAGAAGGATTACTGTCAAACATGGAAACACGCAACAAAGGCATGTTTTGAGGTTGCAAATCCTATACCAGTTAAGGTATGGCTTGAATATGATGGGGTGATAAAAACTAATACTTTAAGAGCACCGCTTGTAGCAGATGAGTTAACTGATATTACTAATTTAAAAAAGGCTAATAGTTTAGTTAAACAGAGTTATACTGATTTATAAAATTTATAGGATAGGAAAATAGGAGAGTAGTTTTATGGGATGGCAAGAGACTTTAGATGGGCTTCAATCAGGACAAATAAGAGCAGCAGAGCAGTTAGACGATGGAAGCTGGCAAGTAAATGTCGAAGTTAAAAAAGCTATTTTAGAAGCCTTTAAAGCAGGTGTGAATGTTGATTATGAAGGTGCTTATGAAGGGTTTGTTGATAAACATAACTTAGCACCACGTAAGTTTAGTAAGTCTGAAGGCGTTAGAATGGTTCCAGGGGGGTCATCTGTTAGGGCAGGAGCTTACGTTGCACCATCTGTTATTATAATGCCACCATCATATATAAATACTGGGGCTTATGTTGATGAGGGGACAATGGTTGATAGTAATGCACTGGTTGGATCATGTGCTCAAATAGGTAAGAATGTTCATTTATCAGCGGGAGTGCAGATTGGAGGAGTTCTTGAGCCTGTTGGGATGAACCCTGTAATAATCGAAGACGATGTATTTGTTAGTGCTGGAGCTATTATTGTTGAAGGTGTTATCGTTGGTAAAAGATCTGTAATTGCACCATCTGTTTCTCTTTCAAGAGGTGTTAGGGTTTATGATAGTGTTAACGAAAGAATGCTTGAAAAAGGAGAAAAAATTCCTGATGGTGCTATTGTTGTTCCAGGGTCACGACCAATAAACTCAACTTGGGGAAAAGCTCATGGCTTACAATCCTATTGTCCTGTAATTATTAAGTATCGTGATGATAAAAGTGATAAAGCTTTAACTTTAGAAGAGGCTCTACGTTAATGTTTTCTTTGGGATTACATAGGGATAACTTACTTAATCTAGCAGATGAAGTAGGTAGCCCTTTCTTTTTTTATGATTTAGATGCATTAGAAAATAAGTTAATAAGTTTAAAAAAACTACCAGTAAAGCTTTGGTATGCTGTTAAAGCTAATCCATTATCAAGCATAATTGATAGTATAGCTAAACAAGATATATCTTTTGATGTTGCAAGTTGTGGAGAGCTTGACCAGGTTTTAAAACAAGGAGTAGACCCTAAAAATATCTTAAATACAGGACCAGCAAAATCGTATAAACAGATTTGTTATTTTATTGAGAAAGGAGTACGAATCTTTGTGCTTGAAAGTATCCAACAGTATAAGGATCTTTTAAAAGCAACTAAGAGATATAACGTTCAAGTGACATCATTGTTACGAGTTCAGATTAGTTGGGATAGATCTGATGAGAAGAATGTTCTTGGTGGTGATAGTGTAACCCCTTTTGGTTTAGCACCCGAAGACTGGGTAAATTTTTTTAAAGAAAACTCTATAGAAAATGATTATGTTGATGTGGTAGGTTTACATTGTTTCCAATGGGGCAATATTACAGATGTAGTAAAGCTTGCACATCTTTGGGAGATCATTACCGAAACTTTAGTTATGTTAGCAGATCAAATTTCAATTGATCTAAAAATTATAGATCTTGGTGGAGGTCTAGGAATATCTTACTACAATCAAACTAATGAGATGAAAGTTGAAGATGTTGTAGAAGCTTTGAATCAATTGAAAATGAAATACCCTCAAGTTGATTTTTGGCTAGAGTTAGGTCGCTATGCTGTCGGTGAGTGTGGTGCTTATGTAACACAAGTGATAGATAGAAAAAAAGTTTATGATAAGAAGTTGCTAATTTTAGAAGGTGGAAGTCAACATTTAAGTCGTCCATTTATAACAAACCAAGCCTTTCCAGTAAAAAATATATCAAAAACTAACCAAGAGGTTCATACAGTTATGGAGTTGCATGGTCCTCTATGTACAAGTATAGATCGTTTAGGAAGCATTGTTTTACCTGAGAGTACCGCTCCAGGAAACTATTTGGCATTTACTCAAACAGGAGCATACGGTTTTACAGAAAGTATGCCTTTTTTCTTATGTCATACACTACCTGCAGAGATCACTTATACAAATGGTCAAGTGCAAGTAGTGCGTGAAGCAAAACAAGCATCTCAATGGTTAGTTTAGTAGAATCTTTTTACAAAGAATGTGCTAAAAATTTTATGAGAATTCGAAGGTTAATTGATTTATGTGTCATTAATGAGATAATAAATATTATGTTTTATAAAAGAATGTTAAGACAAAAGACTTGTTTTACTTTTTTATATAAAATTTTTTAAACTATAAAATTGGAGAAAAAAAATTAATGTCCCAAAAACTTAAGCGTAGTTTACAGAGTCGCCATATGTCAATGATTGCATTAGGTGGTTGTATAGGTACTGGTTTATTTGTTGCACTAGGAGGTGCTATTGCTGATGCTGGACCAGGTGGCACAGTTTTAGCGTATGTAATCATAGCGATAATGGTCTATTTCTTAATGGCAAGTTTAGGTGAGATGGCTGCTCATAGTCCAGTAACAGGTACATTTTGTGAATATGCAACTAGATATGTAGACCCAGCATTAGGTTTTAGTACAGGTTGGAGCTATTGGTTTAATTGGGCTATTACTGTTGCAACTGAGGTTATTGCTGCAGGTTTGATTATGCAGTATTGGTTCCCTGGTAGCTCTATACTTCTGTGGAGTGGTTTCTTCTTTGTTTTAGTTTTTTGTCTGAATGTGTTTTCAGTACGTGTATATGGTGAAGTAGAGTATTGGTTGTCATTTATAAAAGTTTCAACAGTTATCATTTTTATAATAGTTGGTTTTTTATCTATACTTGGGCTAGTAGGTAATCACTCAAGTGTAGGATTTGAAAATTGGAGTATTGGTGATGCACCATTTCATAATGGTTGGTGGGGCTTTATCTCTGTATTTATGATTGCAGGATTTTCTTTCCAAGGTAGCGAGCTTATTGGTGTGACAGCAGGAGAGGCAAAGGATCCTACTTCATCAATACCAAAAGCAATCAAACAAACATTTTGGCGTTTATTTATATTTTATATTTTAGCTGTTGTTATTATTAGTTTCTTGATTCCATATAATAATCCTTCTTTAATTAAAGCAGGTGCAAACAATGATGTTTCAATTAGTCCGTTTACTATAGTATTTCAAAATGTCGGACTAAGCTCAGCAGCTACTATTATGAATGTGATAATACTTACAGCAATACTATCAGCATGTAATGCAAGCATGTATAGTGCTACAAGAGTATTATGGCACTTAGGAAAAATCAAACAGGCACCTAAAATATTTGCATCAGTTGACTCAAAAGGAACACCAATGATAGCGTTATTGGTTACTTGTTTGATTGGTTGTTCTTTCTTTTTTGTATCATTTGTTGGAAGTGGTCAAATATTTACATGGTTAGTTAATATATCTAGTTTAGCTGGATTTATCGCATGGTTTACAATAGCACTTAGCCATTATCGTTTCAGAAGAGCATATGTTAAACAAGGCAAAGATCTAAAAGATCTTCCATTTGTAGCAAAATTTTTCCCTTGGGCTCCTCTTATAGCTTTAGCTTTAGTAAGTATTGTGATAGTTGGTCAAGGTGTCAATATCCTTACTATGTCGGGTAGAAGTTGGACAAGTGTTATTATTGAATTCTTTTCTACATATATAGGTTTTTTCGCTTTTGTAATGTTATACTTTGTGTATAAATTTACTAAGAAAACAAAGTTGATAAAACTAGAGGACTGTGACCTATCTGTTGAGTCATAGCTGGTAATCGTTATGAACACTTTTTTTATACAAGGTAAAGTCGGGCAGATTGAAGTAGCCCATGATAAAGTCAAAGATTCTGATCCACAAGTTGCAGCTGTAATTTGTCATCCACATCCTTTATATCAAGGTAGTATGCACAATAAAGTTGTAACAACAATTTCTCGAGCAATGAAGACTCATTCTATACAGTCATACAGATTCAATTACCGCGGTGTTGGAGATAGTCAAGGTGAGTATGGTGATGGAGATGGTGAGTTAGATGATTTGTTATCTGTATGTAAGTGGATTGCAGATAATACTGATGTAAAAAAGATATTGTTATGTGGTTTTTCATTCGGAGGCGCTATAGCTTATAAAGGTTTAAGCAAGTTAGATAATGTTATAACACTAATTACGATTGCCCCAGCAGTTGATAGATTTGATCTTACTAAATTTGATGAGCCAAATGTACCTTGGTTTGTTATTCAAGGGATTGATGATGATACAGTTAATCCAAGTTCTGTTTTTGATTTTATTCTTAAGAAAGTAAAATCAGATTTGACTTTAGTAAAGATGGATCAGGTTGGGCATTTTTTTCATGGTAAATTAATACAATTAAAGAATGTAATAGAAGACTTTTTAACCCCTATAGTTAAGAAACTATAAAACAAAAAGGACCAGAGTAATGAATAGAAAAGTAGCTCTTGAGGCAGTTAGAGTAACAGAATTAGCGGCATTAGCATCTTGGAGTCAAATGGGCAGAGGAGATAAGATCGCTGCAGATCAAGCTGCTGTAGATGCAATGAGAAAAGCTCTCAATGAAGTTGATATCGATGGAACTGTTGTTATAGGTGAAGGAGAACTTGATGAAGCTCCAATGCTTTATATTGGTGAAAAAGTCGGTGCTGGAGGCTGTGAGGTTGATATTGCTCTAGATCCGCTTGAGGGTACAACTATCACATCAAAAGGTGGCGCAAATGCTCTTACTGTTTTAGCTATGGCAGATAAAGGTGGTTTTTTAAATGCTCCTGATGTATATATGCAAAAAATAGCAGTTGGTGGAATTGACGCACCTAAAGGAATAGTTGATTTAGATGACTCTGTAACAGAAAATTTAGAAAGAATTGCAAAGTTCAAAGGGGTTCATGTATCAGCATTAGTTGTTTGTACTATGGATAGACCTCGACATGATTATATTGTTAAAGAAGCTCGTGAATGTGGTGCTAGAGTTATTTTAATAGATGATGGTGATGTTTCAGGTGTTATTTCTACAGCTACTGAAGGTTCAGGTATTGATGTATTTATAGGTACAGGTGGTGCTCCTGAGGGGGTTTTATCTGCTGCAGCGCTAAAATGTCTAGGCGGTCAAATGCAAGCAAGGCTAGTTTTTCACTCAGATGAAGAGGTTCAAAGGGCTCATCGTTTAGGTATTACAGATCTTGATAAAAAATATGATATTGATGATCTAGCCTCTGGAGATATTGTATTTGCTGCAACAGGCGTTACAGATGGAAATATGCTACAAGGAGTTAAAAGAGTTAAAAGTTCACTTAGAGGATATTTTGCAGTAACTCATAGTGTTGTTATGCGTTCTACTACAAAAACTGTACGTCATATTATAGCAGAGCATAGCTTTAACTTTAAGGATGGCGTAGAGAAATTTATGTCTTAAATATAGACATATTTTTTAAAAGCTTATCAATATCACAAATTCTTATATATCCTAAAAAAATCTACAATGAATATCTTTCTTAAGTTATTTTAAGTTTTGACTATAGCATCTATTAAATATAATTTTTTATTAAGTTAATTTTGCCAATAAAGCTAATAATGCTAATAAACTAGGTTTAAAAACGTTTTTTAAAATGGTAGATTGTTAGAATGAACTTTAAAATAAGATTTAAAATATGTATCGAGTAGATATCTTGTGGGTTACTTTTGTGATTTATATAGCAATTATCTTTGCTATTGGTTTGTATTCTTATTTCCAAACAAAAAAAGTCTCTGACTATATGCTTGGTGGACGCTCTTTGAGTGCGCCTATTGCTGCATTAGGTGCGGGAGCTTCTGATATGGGATCATGGTTGTTATTAGCTCTTCCTGGGGCGTTTATGGCTTCTGGGTTTAACCAGATTTGGTTGCCTTTAGGTCTAAGTATAGGAGCTTTTATTAACTGGGGAGTTATTGCAAAAAGACTAAGAGTATATACAGAGATTGCTAAAGATTCTATTACTATTCCTGCTTATTTTGAAAATAGGTTTCATGATAATTCTGGTAAAGTTAGGTCATTAACAGCAATTGTGTTGGTCATATTTTTTACAGTTTACATTGGCGCTGGTTTTGTTTCAGGAGGTGTTTTATTTAGTTCTATGTTCGGTATTTCATATCATAGTGCTTTACTTCTTACAGCTGTTATAATATTTGTTTATACATGTGTAGGCGGCTTTTTAGCTATATCATGGATTGACTTTTTTCAAGGTTCATTAATGCTTTTCGCATTATTGCTAGTACCTATTGTTGTATATTTTAATAGCTCAGGATCTACAGATATTTTATCAAATATTGATATTAAAGGGTTTTATGATGTGACTTCAGGAGTTCCTTTAATTACTATTGTATCATTATTGGCTTGGGGCTTAGGATATTTTGGTCAGCCTCATATTATTGTGAGGTTTATGGCAATAAAAGATCCAAATAAAACACATAAGGCTATGGCAATATGTATGACTTGGATGATTGTAGCTCTTATTGGAGCAGCATGTACAGGTATTCTTGGAGCAGCATATTATCATGCTGATAAAATAAATCCTGAATCTGTATTCTTGAAATTATCTGCAGCATTTTTTAATCCATGGGTTGAAGGTGTATTATTAGCAGCGGTACTTTCTGCAGTAATGAGTACAATTTCGGCTCAATTACTATCATTATCAAGTGCTTTTTCTGTTGATGTTTATGCTAAATTTATAAGAAAAAATGCGTCACACCGTGAGCAACTAAATGTGAGTCGTTTAATAGTTCTTATTGTAACAATAGTCGCTATATGTATTTCTTTAAACCCTAAATCTACTATTTTAAGTTTAGTAGGATATGCTTGGGCTGGTCTAGGAAGTTCTTTTGGTGCCGTTGTTATATTTTCTCTATTTTGGTCTCGTATGAATAAATTTGGTGCGATTGCAGGTATTCTTGTGGGAGCGATAGTTGTTTTAGGATGGGGTCCTTTATTTGGGAATCTAGGAGGCTGGTTTAAAATATATGTAATGGTACCAGGCTTTATCTTTAGTTGTCTTGCAATAATCATTGCTAGTTTATTGACACCAAAACCAGAAGAATCAATACAGCTTGAGTATAACAAATATAAGCAAGCATTATAAAGTTGAATTATAATATTGTTACTTAGGTTGTTTTACAGTAGAATTCTTATCATTTAGTTTTATGATTTTTAGATGAAACGAACATTAAGCTTCATAATAATAATTCTATTATTATATAGTGTTTCGTTTGCAGGACGTTTTATGGCAGCAATGATTTTACTATCTTTACTTTTCTTATTTTTATTATATCTATTTATATCTTCAAAAAAAGACCAGTTTAAATTTATAGGTATTATATACGCTTTATTAAGCTTTGGTTTTGTTGCTTATGTAACTAGAACTTTTTTAGGGGCTGATTATAACTCCCACCCATTTATATCTGTGGTGATTTTAGTTATTCTTTTGCCAACGTTTTTTTTGTTGGGGTATAGAATAATACTGAGTATACATTGCTTTATAGATAGCTTATATCAATCAAGAAAAACTAAAACTTTTCCAGAAGCATCCGATCTTAATTGTTCTATAGTAATTTCAACACGAAATGAGCCTTTTGATGTGTGTAAAATGACTTTTGATTCAGCATATGATTTAGATTATCCAGCACAGAAAAAGGAAATAGTAATAGTAGATAATAGTGATTTAGATAATAAAGATTTTATCAAATGGCGTGAGTATGTTGAGCAAAAAAATATGCGTGATGGGATTGCCTGTAAATTTATTCATAGAGATGGTACAGAAGGTTTTAAACCACGTAATTTAGATATAGCTATGGAGAATATTAGCTTTGATTATGTATTATTTCTAGATGCAGATTCTACGCTACCTTCAAATGCTCTTAAGGTGGGTTTATCTGAATTTAAAAAAGATTCAAAATTAGGATTTATAAGTTTTCTTATAGAAAGTACTAATTATAGTACTAATTTAGTAACAAAAGTTGCGAGTATATTCCAAAATACAATTAGATATTTTAATGAGTTTGTTGGTAAATATGGATACTGTAATTATCAAGGACATAATGGTATCTGGAATATAAAAGCATTAAATGCAATATCTAAGTGGGAAGAGTACTATAAATCGCAAGTTATGGTGACTGAAGATATTGCGGCAGGGTTTAGATGTTACGAGGCAGGTTTTACAAGTAAGCCAGTTTTTCTTAAAACTGGTGAGTGGGTTCCAACATCTTTAAAAGAGTTTGAGAAAATGTGGTTAAGATGGTCTTTTGGTGGTATGCAAGTTATGCATAAACATATGTCAAAAATAATAAGATCGCCAAATCTACATTTTAGAGTAAAACTTGATATGCTATATCTTCTTTTTAAAGTAGTTGCTTCAGGATTTCCTATATTTGCTTTACTTTTAGTTCTTTTTCCTAAAGGCGATCCACAGTTTGTTTTAATTGTAAATATCACTCTTGTACCACTTTTTATTTTAAGCTTTTGGTACTATTGGTATGGAGATATTAAGGGTAATGTCTTAAGTAAGATAACACAAATATATGTATCGATGTTTATGCTTTCATCTTTTGTGTTTTGGTGTGGCATAAAAGCTGAAATAAACTATTATTTAAATAAACCTCAAGGATGGAAGCCTACAAGTAAAGTTTTTGATAAGGTTGAGGGTTGGCCTCAAATTATTTATGATAATTTTGGTAAGTTAAGCTTTTCGGTATTTGGTTTAGCAATAGCTATTTACTCGATCATTAAATTTTATCCTCAAGCAAACTTCCATATGTATTTCTTGTGTATGTTACCAAGTATATTATTATTTTTGAACACAATCTTATGTGTTGCTATACTAGGTAAAGCAAGATAATAAAATTTATAATATGATTGAATATGATAATTTATTCTATTTAGTAGTAGCTTTTGGATTTGTATTACTAAATGCTTTTTTTGTAGTTGCTGAGTTTTCTTTAGTAAAGCTGAGACACTCACAAGCAAAGATTTTAAAACAAAATAAAGGTTTAAGAGGAAAAATCCTATATAAAGTACATAGTAATCTTGATGTATATCTTTCTGCTTGTCAATTAGGAATCACATTAGCATCTTTAGGATTAGGTTGGGTTGGGGAACCTGCTTTTTCTGAGCTATTAGAGCCATTATTTTTATATCTGGGAATTGTATCGGTAGAAATTACCAAGTTTGTGGCATTTGCTATAGGTTTCATAATAATATCTTTTTTACATATAGTTATTGGTGAGTTGATGCCAAAGTCTATGGCTATAAGACAGACTGAAAGGTTGTCATTACTTACTTGTGTTCCTCTTTATGCATTTTACTGGGTAATGTTGCCATTTATATGGATTCTTAATGAAACGGCAAATAAGCTTCTTAAGGTCTTTAGATTAGATTCTGTCTCTGATGCAGAATATGGCTATACTACCGAAGAAATAAAGCTCATACTTAAAAGTAGTCGCTTTAAAGAGCCTATGGCTGAAGATTATAGAGATATATTACTAAGAATAGTTGAATTCTCTAATTTGCAGGCTATAGATGCTATGAGGCCAATAGATGAAATGGTCTCTATTAATTATGATCTATCAAGTAAAGAAAAGCTTGATGTTGTCAAAAAACATTTATATACAAGATATCCTGTTTATAAATCTAAAAGCGCAAATATTATTGGAGTCGTTCATACTAAAGATATTTTATGTGCATTAGGTGATGAAACTAAAAAAGAAGAATTACGACCAATACTTAAAGTTTCACATCATGACCAGTTAATAGATGTATTGAGAAAATTTCAACAAGGAAAGCCTCATTTTGCATTAGTTTATAAGAATCGTAGTTTGGTAGGTTTTATAACATTAGACAATTTATTGACTATCTTAATAGGTAGAATGTCAGATGAATTCCACTTTGTTAAAGAGCCATGGTTGACCTTAGCAGCTAATAGATTTCTAATAAAAGCGGATGCTCCTGTATATGCAATAGAAAGGTTGGTAGGTATAGATCTTTCTGAATATCCAGCAGATACAGTTTTAGATTTATTAAAACATGTTATAGGAAACAATCTTAATAAAGATAGTATTTGGGATCAGCCTAAATTTTTAATTAAAATTTATAGAGTTGAGAAAAAAATTATAAAAGAAATTCTATTGGAGTTAAAGCAAGACTAAAAATAAATAATTATCCTTATATTTAGTTTTAAAATAAAAATATGTTAATATATTCCAAAAGTTTTATTTAAATAAGATTAAGTGGTAATGGTAAATCTCTTAGTTATGAAGAGACAGCAAGGACTATCTTTAATAGAGAGTTTAATCTCATCATTTATAGGACTATTTATCGTAACTTCTTCATTCTTGGTAATAAACTCAACTATAATGACATCAGTTGCATCTGAAAAAAGAGTTCAGCTAACTGAAGAACTAGATAAGAAAATAAACTACTATATTCTTACAGGGAGCTTTAATAAGGGTTCAATTGAGGGTAATGATTTTTTTAAGTCAAAAGCATCAAGTTCTAGTTTGGTAAAATTTGTTGGAACTAATGAAAAATCTAGAATCACAGTTTCGAAAGAGGTGATTAAATATAACAAATAATAAATCCAGTTAATATTCAAGTTTAGAACTATGCAAGAATATATAAGTAAAAAAAACTTAAATAAAGGTGTAACACTAGTAGAGCTATTAGTAGCAGTTACAATATCTATAATAGCTATAACTATGGCTATGAACATATATTTATCCTCTAAAAAAACATATGAAAATACCAAACAAAAAACAGATTTGGATATTAAACAATTATCAGTAAAAAAAATATTTTATGATGCTATAACAAATGCGGGGTTTTCTTGTAAATATGGATTTAAGAATCAAAAATATATAAATAGAACTGGTGAAAATACAAACAATTTTAGCTTTATGTATGATAGCTCGCCAATTAGAATAGGTAAAATATCATCGATAAGTAGCTTTTTACAAGATTCTTTAGGAAAGCAACCTGGAAGTTTATATCAAGCAGGTACTGACTATATAATGATAAAAAATGAAGATACTTTTTCTAATTTAATTTCAGAGCCGAAAAATTTAAATTTATATTTAAGTTCTACTGAGCAATTAGAGAAAAATAATTATCTTGCTTTATGTAATGATAATTATATTAATATAGTTAAGGTTGCTAGCGTAAATAAAAGGTATAATGAGATTGGTTTAACGGTTGCACCCCTAGGTGAATACTATAAAGGAGATTATGTAGGTAAATATAGTATACAAATATTTTACATAGCTGCTAATTATGACCAGAATGATTCGCAAAAGTTAGTTTATTCATTATATTTATATACTAAAAATGGCTCAAATAAAGGAGTTTCATATCCCATTATAGATGGAGTCTCAGACTTAAAGATAAATTATTCTATCTTAAATAGGCATCATCTTTACTGGAAGAGTATAAATAAAAACATAGACTTGGATGATATAAAAGCAAAAGCGATAAGAATATCATTTAAGGTTAAAGAAAAAAACTTTGAAAAAATAATTTTATTACCATGAAAAATAATACATTAAGCCATGTGGTTAAGCTAAAAGGTTCTTCATTGGTATCGGTAATGATATTTAGTTTTGTCGTTTTAGTAACGATTTCAAGTCTAGCTTATATTTTTAGATATAATTTAGTTAGTGTAAAAAGTCTAATACGACAAGAGACAATAGATACAGTAGAGCAACAGTATATTCAGCAGATTGTTGACAAAGGTTCTATAAAAATTGGTAAGAATAGTCTAGGTAATTATATTTTTGAAAATACTTTGAAAACGAGACAAGCACTTTTTTCTAATAAAGATGTTGATTCTGAGCTATACCATGGCCAACCTTCAGCAATAAGTAGTAATATAATTCATAAGCTGACTTATAAAGATAAGCTTGAGGTAACTAAAGATATTATTTATAAGGCTTTACCAGAACGTTCGATGATAAATTATAATTCATCAATAGTTCCTATCAATGTACCCTATATTGATATTAGTAGAATGGATAATTCAGAAAAGTTTTATCATTTAGATAAAAACTCTCAAGTTAAAGATAGTGAAGTAGGATTTGTTGGTTTTATAAAGAAAGAATATGACTGGTTTTTGATTTCAGTGAATAATCAAGCAGAGGTCATAGATCTAAAGAGTTTAGATTTAGCTAGAAATTATAAAATTAAAATTGGTTGGAATCTTGAGAATGGTCGTTGGCAAATGATGATGGCTTTATATGACAAAGATCATTTGTATATATTTAGAACAAGTCTTAATAACCTTGTTAACAATCTTAATAAAGCTGCGTTAGATCTTGAAACTCCAATTGGTATTTCAAATTCACTATCAAATATTGCTGCGATCTCGTGGTATTATCAAAGAGATAATTCAGAACCAAGTTTAGTTGTTCTAGAAACTCGTCCTGGGAATAATGATAATTTATCGGTTGTTGTTGAAAACTTAAGTTATGATTACTTACAAAATACTTATTCAACATCCATAGAAGATGGCATCAATGGCTTTAAAGAAACTGATAGCGATAATATCTATGTAATTGCCCTAGATCCATCTTATATGCTTTCTCAAAGTCCTCTGTATATCTTTGTAGGTAGAAAAATGATTGTATATGATGTTGATAACTCTTATAAAGTCAAAAGACGAATAATGGTATTAAATGAGAAAGTTTTTAATAAGCCTATAGTAGTTAAAAAAGATGTTTATGATTACTATATTTTAACTTATGATGATGATCATTATTTGCAATATAAATATACAAAAAATACGGATGTTATAACTAGTGTAAAACCAGTTGTTTACCCTGATGAGAAAATACAAAATATTATTGTTAGATATGGTTTAAAGTTTATTGTTACTAAAGACCATCTCTATATAGATGATTTTCAAAATAGACAATTAAATAAAATTTCCATATAAAAGGTGTCTAATGCTAAAAAAAATAACTATATTTTTAATATATTTATTACTGATATTTAAAATAGGGTATACAGCAGATTGTAGTTTTTTAGGCTTTGAGAGAGATCGTTTAGATGATAGGCTTAAATTTACATGCTCTGAAGATACTTCTTTAAAGGAAAATAAGCTTGTATTTTATGTTGTAGGTAAAAATACTGAAATAGAAACAGTTGAAATGCCTGGTGCTAAAGTTGATTTTGATACAGATGAAGTATCTAAAAATATTCTTCAAGTGAGTGTAAATATATCAGTTAAGATAAGAGCTAAAGAGTATATTGACTATATAGCAGGTAAAGATAAGTCAGTAGAGCTGACAATAATACCAGAAGATGATAGTAATCATAATTATAAAATTTTGTGGGGAGGAGTAATAAAAAATTCTTATAGTCCAAAGAAAAGTAAGAAAAAAAACCTCCAACTTTATAGAGATGGCAAGAGTAATTTTTATGTTATAGAAAAAGGTTTAAATTGCTATATAAAAGATGATTGTGACGATGATATTGAAATATTGGATAATAATTGTAACTCTCAAAAATGTAAGCTTTTAAAACAAAAGTTAGGTATTTATGCTAACTTTGGTATAATCCATCAAAGACTTATTTAATTATATACGAGATAGAGTACATGTTTATGAAGAGTTTTAGAGGTTATTCTCTTGTGGAGATGTTGGTAGTAATAACAATATTTGTAATACTTGCTGTTGCAGCGACAAGTTATATAAGATCAGGAGGCTACTCTCAAGAAAGTCAAACATCTCTAGTAGAGAATTTGATAAAGACCGCTAGAATAACAGCATTACAAAATAATGAGACAGTTACATTATGTTCATCAGATGATAGAGCTACTTGTCTTAATAATACTTTATGGAGAGGAGATTTTATAGTAGCACTTTCTAGTGACAATACTTTGTTAGGAGCAGTAGAGTCTCCTAATTCAGGTAATTATTATGCTAGTTTAGATAATTCTGGAGCAACTTCTATTCAAATAGAGGGTAGAGGTAGAGCTAATAACAATACAGCAACTCTAACATTGTGTGAAGGAGCTGAGGCATATTCAGAGATGGAGATTAATTCTAGAGGTAATGTAACTATTGGAAGTACTCCTAATAGTGGTGTTTGTACGGGATAGAGCTTTAATAGGCTTTGACTATTCCATATGGAGATGGAGCATCAGTTATAGTTTTATCATCTAAATCTGAAACTATTTTAGTCTGAAACTTTGATGGGTCATATTCAATTCTTAAATTTGAGTCAGTGTTTAGAGAAGTATAAGTTTCTATAGTTTTTTGCTCTGAAATACTATAAATATGAGCATCTATTTTTGAATCTGGTTTTTGCTCTATTATCGCTATTGTATTTTTGTCTAGAGGTATTATCTTTTTTATATCTTGATAATTATCAGAAGAGAGTATTTGAGATACTGAATTATTATCAGTATCTACTTTATAGATTACTAGCACATCTTTATCTACATTGTTATGAGAAGCGCATATTAAGAAAATTCCATTATTATTTTTAATAACAACAGGTGCTATCTTCATTGTTCTAGGAGTAACTGAGGTATCCTTTGAGTTTTGCAAATTTGCATCCATTACATAAATAGTTGAAAACTCTTCACCAGAAGTAGCTTTTTCAGTTGGAATAACAATTATTTTATCGGTAATTTGGGTATTTTTAAGGGATATTGGGATCACAATAACACGACTTATGTCAAAGCTTGTAGTTATAGTAGGCGGGTTTGATTCTTTAGGCTTAATTTGGTTATCCTCAATATAAGTTAATTCTAGTTCTAACTCTTTTGGAGACTTTTCTTTAACTATGAGGTTTTCCATACCATTTTCAGTAGGGATAAAATTAATATTTACAAATGCTAGTAAGATACCTGGTGTTACTAGCAATATGCATAAAATAATAGATTTATTTAATTTAAATATATTTTTAAGAAACATTTTTTACAATTCGCTCTTTAAGATGTTAATTATTTAATCTTTTTTGATAGTCTACAGTTATCCGGAAGGTAATCTTCATGAATTCCCGTGCCCTGTACGTTACATGTCCATTTTACAATATCTTTGTCTTCAACTACAGTAGGTTTTAGATAAATATACCCCATTCCACTTACTAACTGTTTGCCTGATTCACCAATATCTATTTTTATTTGATGTGATTTTTGATCAATAGATGTATGTTCAGGTAAGTTATTGGTAGTAGGGTTGGGACTTTTAAATATTATGCTGTCAGCAATACGCTGTTGAAGTTCCTGAGTCTCCTGTATTGCTACAGATATTTTCGATCTAATTAGATATGCTTGTGCCATAGGGAGTGCAAAAATACCTAATATGAAGACTATTACTATAAGTGCTAGTTTTTCTTTACTTATAATACTCTTGTGAGAAGATGAGGAAGGACTATTTGTGAAGCCTTTTTTTCTTTCATGAAACTCTCTAGATCTTTGCTTTTCAGTAGCTTCAAAGAGTTTTTTTTCTAAGTTATAAAAATCCTCTAAGCCATTATTATCTTTCATATTTAAAATATGTTTTTCCACTTTTTTGAAAAATTATAGATGGTTGTTTTTATTAATGAAACAACTTTTTAGCTAAAAAATAATGCTTTAATTTTCATATAAATTAAAGGTAATTTAGATAAATTTTAATTTAATACATATCCATTGTTTTGATACTTTTAGTTCGGTTTTATTTTACCAAACTGAAAATCATTATCAAAAAGCCTCTACTTTAGAGACATTATGTATCATAATGTTAACAATGTATTATATTAATTTAAGGATTTAATATATGTTATTTTTTAAAGGATATAAAAAGTATTGTATTTTACTTGTGTTGTTTATCTATAGTTTTGGTTTTGCTAACTCAAATAAATACCATTTGGCAACAAGCCCTGTTAAGTTAGATAACCAAAAACCTGATTTTGCAAATATTAAAGATGTCGCACAGAAGAAAAAGATTTTTATTGATTTTATGTCAAAGGAAGTTAAGGAAGCAAATAATGAGATTTGTAGTGAAAGAAAAAATATCTTAGATTTACAAAAAGTCTTAGATAATAAAAAAAGTTTAAATCAACAACAGTCAGAAATAGTTAAAAAGTATACAAACTTTTATAAGATTTCGGATAATCAATCTTTAAAACAGCAATTAAATGATTTGATGATTCGAGTTAATATAGCTCCTGAAAGTTTAGTTATTGCTCAGGCAATCTTAGAGACAGGTTGGGGAACTTCTAGATTTGCAGCTAAATATAATAATTATTTTGGACTACATTGCTTCGAAGATAATTGTGGAGTAAAGGCGAAGGAATCTGATGCTCAGGTCGAAGTATTTAATGATGTTGGAGATAGTGTGTTGGCTTATTACTATAAATTAAATACAGGTGGTAAGTTTGTTAAGTTTAGACAGGTCAGGGCATCAATGAACATGCAGAAAGGTAATGTTGATGATTTAATAAATACTTTGGGTGAATATTCATCTTTAGAAGGCCAAGAATATCAAAAACGCCTAAAAAGTGTTATTAAATATAACCATCTAGATAAATACGTTAGCTCTTGTGATCTATAAAAAAATAAGAGTAATTAAGGTATTATTAAATCTGTATGTATTAAGCATTATTTATAATTATGTTGTAAATTTTTTTATATAAAATATCTTGAAACTAGTACTCTATATTATAGAATTTAAAGAGTGTGTGGTAAATAAATATTTGGTTTTATGTTTTTATTGAAAAAACAGAAAGGTGTATCTTTAGTAGAAGTACTAGTTAGTGTTACTATAATGATAATAGTATCATTTTTAGTTGTTGATACTTTTTATCAAGCTAGGCTTAGTTTTAACTCTTCTGTTGTAAACCTTGATTTTTATAAAAAGAGTGTCGAATCAAGAGCTATTTTCACAAACTTAGTTGATAATGCTTATATTACAGGTAATGCTACTTATTCTATTTTAAAAAAAAGAAATAATGCAATAGGTTCGACACCAGTAATCAACCCTTTTGATTATCCGTTGATCTATGCGCAACCTGTACCATTGGTTGCAAGCTCTAACTTCCCATCAGATGCGCAACAAGGTACAGATGTATTAGTTGTGCAAACTATTGACTTTCCGATAGTACTTGAAAAGGCTGTTAGTTCTAGTGATCAGAGTATAACTTTTGATAAAGTATATGCAGGATCTAATCAATATATGATGCTTACAGATGATACTAATCAGAGTCTTTTAGAAACAAGTTCCGTACATGTTAATATTGATAGTGGTAGTACAACGTTTAACTTAGAAACTCCGATTGGACAAAGCTACCCTGTTGGATCAACTCTGTATACGGGATACACTATAAAGGTAATTTATATTAGAAATACTGGTCAAGTAGATAATAATGGTAATCCAGAGTTTGAACTATTCCAAAGATCTTATAGTAATAGTACAAATGAAACTGAGCAAGCACTGCTTAAAGGAGTTAGTGATCTACATATAAGTTATAAAATGTCAGGTCAGAATCAGCAATGGCAAGCAGTAACCTCTCAGACAAATAAAAGGTCATGGTATCGTGAGATACGTGGAATAAAAATTGATTATAAGTTAGATGGCCAAGATCAAGAAGTTGTTTTATCCTTCAATGGAATAAGTGATTAAGTTAATTAGAGAATATGATATGAATCTTAAAAGAAGAAATTATAATAGTGGAGTTGCTTTAGTTTTTGCTATTTCAGTAGCAATAGTTTTTGTTGTAATGGGCTTCTTACTTTTTGCCTTAGTTCGTTCAAACTTCTTTATACAGAAATCTCAAAACCAAATCTTGGAAAAAAAGATACATATTCAACAAGTTTTTAAAGGTAGCATCGTTTCTGGATCGCAGTTTTTTTATAATCAAAATACGATACCTTCTGGCTCTGGAGTACCAGAAGTAAAAACGTTCAATAATATTCAATACTCTGTTAAGATCACGAATAGTGATTCTTCTAGCGGTTCGATTTCTTTTATGATGCCTGAGAGCGGCTATACTATGAGAACTAGAGATTATTATGTAACAATGGGTTTAGATAATAGTGAAAAAAATATTGTTATAAAAGTTCCTAGCACCACACAACCAAGTTTAGATAGTGGTATAGATAAGTCAGTAATCTCTTTAAATATACCAGCTATTGATTTTAATGAACTTTCAGGTATTCAGCTGAATGGTAACCAAGACCTTACAGATAAAGAAGTTGGTTATATTGGGAGTTTAAAAGTAGATAGTAATAATCAAGAGCTTGTTTTTACTAATAAAAATAATGAAGAGTCATCACCACTTAAACTATCTGGTTTTGAATCAGGTACATTGAGTTTATCCCAAGGATGGGAGTTAATAGATGGGCTTTGGAATTTATCAATAGGAGTATTTAATCCAGATACTAATGAGGGTTGTGTAATACAAACATCTTTGCAAGAATTTGAGCAAAATTTTTCAAATTTAAAATGTGAAGCTCTTAACAAAGCTACTGATGTTGCTACACAGTTGTTTGCAATATATCCTAATCCTCAAGGTTATAATAAGTGTATTGAGAATGGCAGTTATCAGGAGGGATCTATATGCTCTGAGAATGGTATTTTATTTCAAGCTCTTAAAAAGCGAAAAACTACAGTAAATACTTTACCATTCCAAGATCCTACAGTGTGGGATGTTTATTATCCTACGTTAGACTGGGTTTCTCCATTTACTGATGGAGTAATATATCAGGTAGGTGATCAGGTCGTATATGATGGTAGACTATTTATAAATACACAGATGGATCAAACCTTATCACCGTATGATCAAAACTCTGGCTGGGAAATTAATGGAATTTATAATTTTGATGATAGAGTTTTCTATAATAGAAATGATATAGTTATATTCAATAATCAATTTTATGAAGCAATTAGAGATAATCAAGGTTCAAATGATCCAAGTTTGGATGCTACTAATTGGTCATTAATAGGTGGTCAATATGATAGTAAGAGTGCTTCATTGTATATTGATTACGGTATAAAATTTCCATATAGGTTAGATTTAGATGTTAATAATTCAGAAGATTTACAGTATTTAAGATGTACAGGAGAGTATCCTCAAATAAATACTAATGTATATAAACAGTGTATAAATGGTCAAGCTTATGAACTGGGAGATATGTGTTATGAAAATAATTTACTATTTACAGCCCAATATTCTACTACATCTTCTCCTTCAAATAATTCAAGCGCATGGAGATTATTTATTCCATCACTTGAATGGGTAATTCCATATGTTGAAAATGTTACTTATGGCAGTAGTATTACAAGAGTTCTCTTTGATGGAATGGTCTTTGTTAATAATAGTTGGGTTTCAGAGGGACAGACTCCTTATGAATCTGGAGCTTGGGATATAGATGGTATCTATGACTGGAATGTTAATGTGACATATAAAGCAGGAGATATTGTTATTTCAGGCTCTAATTTTTATAGAGCAATGTTGGAGAGTAAGGGTGTTAATCCAGTTACAAGTGGTGAGTGGAAAGATATAGGAACAATATATGAAGGGAAAAATGCTGATTACTATCGTAGTTTTTGTAATGATATTGTAACATCTCCAACTATAGTTAAAGGAGCTTGTGATCGTTTGAGTTGTACCGTGGATATAACAAGTGGATCAACGGGTGGTACAGGTGTTTATACTTATAAGATCTATGATGATGTAGGTAACCTTTTGGCAATTACAGCTGGAAATAGTGTAGTAGTTAATTTTGCTATGGCAGGTACAAGTTATAACATATATGCAATAGCAGAGGATTCAGATGGGGTTGTTTCTCATTCATCTAATGTTATAAACTATGAATTTGAATCACAATTATCAAAAGCTCCTTTTATATATTCAGCTCCGACAGGCTATGGTTTAGTATATAATGATAAAGTCCTTTTAGAAAGTGATCTTATTGTTACATCGAGTGGTGATAGTATTACCTTTAAGTGTCCCGGAGGATATAGCTTCATAAAAGATGCTATTAACATTAATTCTGGGAAGCAGATTACATATTCGACTTATGATGGTGTGAGCTATCCACTTAGAGGAGGATTGATTCTTTCAGATGAAAATGGAGATTCTGAAAATTCGTTAGTTTATATGAGTTCCTCTGTATTGTATGAAAATAATATAAAAGATAGTGGTCGTGTAGGTAAGGTTAGATATACAAACTATTATACAAGAGCCATTTGTGTTCCTGATAGTAGTGATGGGCATTGGAATATTTAAAGCTTAATGAAATGTATTTAATCCTGATCGAAATAGTTTTTATATTGTAGTTATAAAATATATCTCTTAATTCAAAGAATTAAATAAAGCTTGGTTTCTGAAGAAGACTCGTTTTTTATTATAAGTTTTACTTCTAAGTTATAGTAACTTATAGTTTATTTTTCTTGTTGTAGAGAGTTGATAGTAGACTTTAAATATATAAATTAAGTTATATGAATAACTATGATGTGCTACATGTTTAAAATCAAGGGTAGATATAAAGGAGTATATTAAAGACTGTTGAATAAATCTTTCAATTTCTATGAATAGGAATATTTTTGCTATTTTTAGTAAAAACTTAGCC
>NZ_JAWUZH010000034.1:0-23900 GCF_036281795.1 Francisella sp. 19S2-4 | reverse complement strand
TAAAATACTAATATCTGTAACATCTGTATTTTACAAAATATATCTAACAATTTGGGATATTAATTCAACAGTCTTTGTTATATCATCTATTAGAATTATTGTCTTATAGAATTAATTAAACTGATTAGAATCTTTACCTAAACCCCATGTTCTATATGAGGTACTTCTGATTCTGGTTCACTATTTGAACGTATATATGTAGCGTATACTGAAGTAGCCATAATTGCTGATAATAGAATTAATGATAGTTTTTCCATAATAATTTTTCTCTTTATTATTTAATTTAAAGGAAAATACATATTAATGTATAAGCTTTAATAAAAATATTTTTTGAAATAATCGAATATAGAATTATTTAAAATGCAGATCTTAATGAACCTATAATTTTAAAATTACATTCTTTAACACTAGCTTTTAATTTATCATAGCTTTCAGTCGAGCAATTCTCAGGTTTTTTTGATGGTACACAAATATTCTTATATTGCTCACTAAACTGTTTTTCTACTCTTAAACAATTTAAATCATCAACATTTAATGTAGCGCCTGCAGCATACATAGAGCTAAAAGTTATAGTACCTAACAATAATGTTCCTAGTATCTTTTTCATAATAACCACCTTTTTTATTTATTTTTCTACAATATTGGTAAGAATGGTATTATTACCAATAATCCTAAAAAAGCTAAAATATTAATAAAGCTTTCGGAAATAAATATAACATTAATTATTAATATTAATATCAATCTATTTTTAACAAGCATTATTAAAAATAAACAACGGCTCGTAGAGTCTATTTAAGATACCAAACTTTTAAAATAAAATTATACGATTTATTTACACCTTTAATCTGTGTAATAATTAAACTTAGTTAAATGTGTAAAGAATCAAATGCTGAAAATAGATAGCCACATAGCAATACAAGAGTTAAAAAGAATTCGCCAGCATATTCATCAATATCCTGAACTTGGATTTGATGTAAACAACACAGCTACATATATTTCTAAAGAACTAGAAAAACTAAATTTAGAAATAAAAAAAGGCATCGGTAAAACTGGCTTAATAGCAGATCTAAAAATTCCAAGTGCCTTAAAAACAATAGCATTAAGAGCAGATATCGATACTCTGCCAATTAATGAACCAACATTTGACTTATCTAATGAAGCCATGCTTAATGGTGTTAAATACTTTACTAACCTAATATTTTCATTTATTAAATAAAGAGTTATATCATGAAAAAATTTAGAACCAGCTTTGCAAATATAGATAAATTAACTATCAATGATATTAAAAACCTTCAAAAAATAATTAATGATGCATATAAAATAGGCGAAGGTGATCTATGGGTAGAATCAGCTCAAAGAATATCTTTTGATGAACTAAAAGACTCGATTAAACAAAACAAAATAATTATAGCTCAAAATGGAAATACAATTGTTGGATCTATTAAAGTTACAGAATTCTCAAAAGATGTTGCTGAGTTTGGAATGTTGGCTACTGATTTAAATTATAGAGGTTTAGGAATCGGCAATAAACTTGTTGATGCTGCTGAAAACTGGGCTAGAGATAATCACTTTAAAACAATGAGACTTGAACTACTCACTCCAAAATATTATATAAACGAAAGTAAAGAAAAACTCAAAAAATGGTATACAAAACATGGATATAAACACTTTTGTCTAGAACCTTTTGAGAACTTATTTCCACATACTTGTCATCTTCTAGCTGTAGAATGTGACTTTAATGTTTATCATAAAACTTTATAGACTATAACTTAACTATCATATCTTTATTATTTTTGTGATAGCCTCCTTTTTTAACATAAATAAAGACTCCTATCAGACCCACAAAGCCACATACAATACCAACTAAAGCTGGACCTAAAAAGTGATATTGTGTTACTGTTATTATCGTTGTACTTATCAATGGCGCTACTCCACCAACTATTGCAAAAGCCAGATTGTAGCTCAAACCTACCCCAGAAAGCCTAACATCAGTTGGGAAAAGATCACATAATAAAAATATAAAGCTTGCTGCTATTAATGCATAAAACAACATAATAACAATTGAAGTTATAACAATATAAAAAACTGTACCAAAACAACTCATCAAATAAAATATTAGTAAAGAACTAATAATTATAAGACCAGCTCCTAAAACAAACATTTTAGCTATACCAATCTTATCTGATAAATATCCAAAAATGAAAGTAAAGCAAGTAAGAGTTAAAACACTAGGTGTCAAAATTAAGGAAATCTGTCCAGAATTATAGTTAGTCAAAATACCTTCAACAAATTTATGCATATATAGAGTTAACATTACTCCACCAAAAGCAACTATAATAACTATACATATCCCAGCAAAAAGATTAGCTCCATAAGTAGATACTAAAGAACTAAAAGAGTGTCTTTTCTGATTATCAATATTTTCAAACTCTGGAGTTTCATGAAGATTTCTACGTACATAATAGCCTACAAAACCTAATAAGCCTCCTATTATAAACCCTGCTCTCCAAGCATAGCTACCAAAAAGATGCTCTAATGCAAAACCTACAAAGTCAGAAAATAAGAATCCTCCAGTTACAAATGTAAATAATATTGCCGTAGCAAAACCTATCTTACCTTTCACTGACTCATACACTATAACATATGCGCCCGGCAATTCACCACCTAAGGCTATTCCTTGTAATATACGTAAGACTACAAAAGCAAAACTAGCAAATAATCCCCACTGAGCATAGCCTGGCATTAACCCCATACATAATGAGCAACTTCCCATTAATAATATTGTAAATAAAAGTAATCTTCTTCGACCTATCAAATCTCCAACAATACCAAGTATAGTTCCTGCGAAAGGTCTTACTAAATATGCTATTGAGAATATTAGTATGGTTAAAAAAGCTTTAATTGTTGGGTTGGTAATTTCTGCAAAAAAAGTTGCTGATATTTCCTTAGAGAAAATCATATATAACACAAAATCATAAAACTCTAGAATGGCACCTATACCTGCCAAGAGAATAACATTTCTACTATCTTTATCGTACATATTACTAGTTAATAAATTTGGTATTTGAAACATCATACAAGTTTTTTATCTAATTTAGAAGCTCTATGAGAAACATAATTTACAGTCTTTATTTTTGGATAAGTTATATTTTTTTAACTCTATATTTTTTAAATCATATGTGTATAAAGTAGAGTCTAAAAACTTATTTCTATTTAGCAAAAAATTACTAGCAATATTAACTAACATCATTCCATCTAAACCTGCTGTAACTCCTAACACCCCAACTCTTTCACTATTTGTTAGTTGATTCATCTCTGGATATAAACAACTTAAACACGCAGAGTGTTTATTTATATTAAAAATCCCCGCTTGAAAATTAAGTCCCTGGACTCCTCCAGATAGCAAAGCAACCTTATTTGCTATAGAAAGCTTATTTGATAAAACTTTAGTTTCAAAATTATCACTTGTATCTATAATCAAATCAAATTCACGAATATCAAACTCAGAAGAATTTTCTAGTGTTAATCTATTTGTAATAGTATTTATCTGTATATATGGATTTAATTTCTCTAGTTTTTTTTTGGCTATAATTGCTTTAGATTTACCTATGCTATCAACATCAAATAACACTTGTCTATGTAGATTTGAAAAGCTTACAACATCATTATCAACTATCGTTAATGAACCTATCCCTAAGCCAGTTAAATATGTAGCCACAGGTGATCCCACACCGCCAACCCCTATCAGTAAAACGGATGATTCTTTTAACCTTATCTGACTCTTGACTCCAAAATCTTCTAGCATTAACTGTCTTGTATAATAATCCAGCTCTTGCTGTGATAACTTTTTATTTAAATTCATAATATATAATCACTCTAAAAATTTAACTATTTCTTCTAGCTCACGATCTGAAATCTCATCTACTAAGCTAACTACAGAAACACCATTGACTCCAATATTTTTTATAGCTTTAAAATGCTCTTTTTTGATTCCTCCAATTGCAACTAAAGGCACATCTAATATATCTAACCATTGATGAATCTTACTCAAACCTTGAGGCTTAAATTTCATTTGCTTTGTTGTCGTAGGATAAATAGGCCCTAATGCTATATAACTAGGCTTAATAGCTAATGCTATTGCTAGCTCATAATAATCATGAGTACTTAACCCTAAAGCTATATTTGATTTACTAATTTTAAATAAGGTCTCACCATCTGTGTGAAATAAATCTAGTAGATCCTCATGACCTAGATGTATACCAAAGGCACTGTGCTTAATAGCAAGCTGATAATAATCATTTATAAAAAGCTGTAACTGATACTTATTTTGATACTCAATAGCCTTTACAATATTTTTCTCTACATAAGCAATATCTTTTGCTTTGATTCTAAGCTGAATTGTTTTTACACCTAATTTAGCTAAACGAGGAATTTTATCAGCATCATCAACTATTGGATAAAAGCCAACTTTATTAATTGATCTAAACTTTAAACTAGAAAAAGCCTTATCAAAATAAATTCTCGGAAAATCACTATTAAAATTTAGAGAATCTTTAATAGCTAAGTGATTTGCTGTTATAGTTATTTTTTGAGAGTTCTTAATAGCATTAGTGATATATGATTTAGCTAAAACTAAAGAATTATTAATATCGAATCCTTGTACTAGAAAACTTGCAACAGCACTTGATAATGTACAACCTGTACCTCTAATTCTAGTACTTTTTTTATATTTTGATGAAACTAAACTATAGTTAAAATCATTATTACTGTAATAAAAATCTGTACAGACATTTTTCTCTATACTATGTCCTCCTTTGAGAAAGACATTCTTACAATGATACTTTTTCTGTATCGCTTCAGCTATATTATAAAGACTTCCTAAAACTGAAAAATCTGTATCTCCTAATAATATTTTTGCTTCATCTAAATTTGGTGTCAAAATATCTGCTAAAGGATATAAATTTAATCTAGCATACTCAACGACACCTCTTGAAACTAACTGCTTCCCTGTTGTTGAAAACATAATAGGATCACAAATATAAATAACTTCTTTAAATGTCTTTATAAAATTTATAAGTATACCAATCTGTTCAATCGAAACTAAGACTGAACTCTTAATAACTTTAATATGAAAGTCATCTACAATTGCATTAAGTTGTTGTGAAAAATTATTTGCGCTAACTTCTTGAATATCTAAAATAGTCATAGAGTTTTGTGCTGTAACACAACTAACAACTGTAGCTATATTTACGCCAATATCACTAGCAGTTTTAATATCTGCTTGAATTCCTGCTCCAGATGAACTATCTGAGCCCCCTACTGTTAAAAAAATATCTTTCATAAAATTTAATCCTGATGCCAAAATGGAGTTTCAAACAAGTTTGTTGAAGGTGAAGCGAGCTCTCTTTCAATCATTCTCTTTGACTCAAAAGCTTTTCTTCCTGATTCTATTGCAAGTTTAAATGCACTAGCCATAAGTATAGGGTCGCCAGCCAATGCAACTGCACTATTTAATAAAACACCATCATAACCCATCTCCATAACCTCACAAGCTTGAGATGGAACACCTATACCAGCATCGACTATTAGTTTAACATCACTAAAACGCTCTCTTAATACTTTTAATGCATATGGATTAACAAGCCCCTTACCACTTCCAATTGGAGCAGCCCAAGGCATCAAAACTTTACATCCTACATCGACTAAATATTTAGCAACTACCAAATCATCTGTAGTATATGGTAAAACATAAAAGCCTTTTTTTATAAGCTCCTTACAAGCCTTAACTAGCTCTATGGTATCTGGCTGAAGGTTATAATCATCGCCTATAACTTCAACTTTTATAAAGTTTGTTTCAAAAATCTCTCGAGATACTTCTGCTATTTCTATTGCTTCATTAGCACTCCTACACCCAGCAGTATTAGGTAAAAATTCACATCCAGTTTGACTTAATTTATTCCAAAACTGATTTTGAGAATTACCATTTGTAACTGATTTTTTTAAAGATACTGTCAATAGCTGTGACTCTGACTGGCAGATAGCTTTAAGCATTACATCAAGATTTGGATACAATGCTGTACCAAGTATAAATCGTGAACTAAACTTTTCACCATATAAATCTAGCATTCGCTTATCCTCCCTGCATTGGTTGTATAGTCACAACACTATCATTATCATTTAAAAAAATACTAGCATAGCTATCTTTAGCGACAAACTTACTATTAAGCATCACAGCAAAGCACGATTGCTGAAATTCTTGCTGTTTTAGCAACTCTTCAATATTTAAGCTATTTTCTAATTCTAATTTTCTTTGATTAAAAATAATTTGCATTTTTTACCTCTAAAAATTATTGATTCGTTGTATTACTTTATTAGCTAATGCTGGAGCAAATAAATATCCATGCCTTGATAGTCCATTTAAATATGTCGTCTTTCCACCACTCTTTAATATAGGTATATCATCACTACTTACTGGACGAACATTAGTTAATGTTTTTATGACTCGAGCTTCAGCAAAACGTTTATCTATTATCATTAATGAACTAAGAAGTTCTAAGACACCTTGAACTGAAATATCAGAGTAATCTTGACTCTCGATAGATGTAGCACCTATATAAAAAAAGCCATTTCCTCGCGGAATCAAATAAATACAATGGCGTGGATGTAATAGCTTAATAACACTATTTAACTTAATATTATTAGCCTTTACGACTATGGCCTCACCTCTAGATCCATATAGGTTATTTAGTTGATTATTGATAAAACCAGTACAATCAAATATCTGTTGATAACCCTCATCAAATTCGTTTGCATAAAAATCTTCTTTGGATAATTCTAAAGTTTTTATATTTTTATACTCTTTAAAAAACTGATCAGACAACTTAAAAAACTCTGGCACATTGACTAAAGCTTCATTAAGTTTTATTACATTATCATTGATACTATTAGATAGACATATTCCTTGCTCTTTAAAAAGAACATTTTGTTTATCACAAATTTCAAAATCTTCTTGTGCTTTTTGATGCAATGTTTTAGATAACTTACCAACTCTTAAGTTAATGTTTCTAATCGCAAGGTCTAACTCATATCTATCCTGGTTATGCACTATTACATAGGTGTTTGCTTCTTTTACAAACATATTTATAATATTTAAATGCTCATTAATAAAGCAATTTATATTATTCCATAGTTCATAACTATTATGCCCTATCTCATAAGCATGCTTCTCACATGTAATAAGCTCTGATAGCGGTGACAACATTCCTCCAGCACAGTAGCTACAGCTATGTTTATAGCTAGAGCTTTTATCATATATATCAAGCTGTAGCTCAGGATAAGTCTTAGCTAAAGTTATTGCTAAGACTCGACCCATTACACCAGATCCGATAATTGCTACCTTATTCATCTGTACATTCTATATTTTTAAGATCTTGAGAAAGCTTCATAGAGCAGAAGCTAGGTCCGCACATTGAACAAAAATGTGCAAACTTATGTCCTTCTTTAGGTAGTGTTTGATCGTGAAAGTATCTAGCTTTCTCAGGATCTAGACCTAAATTAAACTGATCATCCCACCTAAATTCAAATCTTGCTTTTGATAAAGCATTATCTCTAATCTGAGCTCCAGGGAAACCCTTAGCAAGATCAGCAGCATGCGCAGCTAGTTTATAAGTAACAATACCTTCTCTAACATCATCTTTATTTGGCAGGCCAAGATGTTCTTTGGGTGTTACATAACATAACATAGCCGTTCCATACCAAGCAATTTGTGCAGCCCCTATTGCAGATGTAATATGATCATACCCTGGTGCTATATCTGTGACTAATGGGCCTAAAGTATAAAATGGTGCTTCAAAGCAATCTTTTAGCTCATACTCTACATTTTCTTTAATAAGTTGCATTGGTACATGCCCTGGACCCTCTATCATGACTTGCACATCATGCTGCCAGGCAATTTTAGTTAACTCTCCTAAAGTTCTTAACTCCGATAGTTGAGCACTATCATTTGCATCATTTATAGATCCAGGTCGTAGCCCATCACCAAGTGAAAAACTTATATCATATGCTTTCATAATCTCACAAATCTCTTCAAAGTGAGTATATAAAAAGTTTTCTTGATTATGATGTAAGCACCATTTAGCCATGATTGATCCACCTCGTGAAACAATACCTGTGATTCGGTTACTAGCTAATGTTACAAATGCTTTTCTAACTCCTGCATGAATTGTAAAATAGCTAACTCCTTGTTCAGCTTGTTCAATCAGAGTATCTCGATAAATTTCCCAAGTTAGGTCTTCAACCTTACCATTGACTTTCTCCAATGCTTGATAAATAGGAACCGTACCTATTGGTACTGGACTATTTCTTATAATCCACTCACGTGTTTGATGAATATGTTTCCCTGTTGAAAGATCCATGACTGTGTCAGCACCCCATTTTATAGATATCATCATTTTTTCAACTTCTTCTAACATTGATGATGTCACTGCTGATGTACCAATATTTGCATTAACTTTAACTAAAAAGTTTCTACCTATAATCATTGGCTCTAACTCAGGATGATTAATATTTGCTGGAATAATAGCTCTACCTGCGGCTATCTCATCTCGAACAAACTCAGGTGTAATCTCTTTTTGTATATTTGCACCAAAAGATATTCCTTGATGTTGGTTTTTATACTCACTATCAAGGTGAAGGTTTGCTCTTAGGATATTTTCCCTCATCGCAACATAATACATCTCAGGTGTTATGATGCCCTTTCTTGCATAATGCATTTGTGATACGTTCTTGCCAGCTTTCGCCTTAAAAGGGATATGTCTATTTTTAAAATTCAACTTTTCTTCTTTAAACTGAGAATTTGTGTATTTTGAAGAAAAACTATTTAATTGATCTATATCTTTATTTTGCTTAAGCCATTCTAGTCTATGTCTACTCAAGCCTTTTTCTATATCAACTGGAGTTTCTGAAGAATACTCCCCTGAAGTATCATATATAAAAATATCAGGATTTTTATATATGTTTCCATTTATATTAGTATCAGTTTGTTTAATCTTTCTAAATGGAACTTTTATTGGCTTATTTGGATATTCAATATAACATTTCTCAGAGCTAAAATATTCTATAGATAGCGTTGATTTTTCTGTATTAGTTTGAATATCTTGATTTTTAGAGTTATTCATTTTCATCTCCTATTTTTCAATTCAAACTAGTATAGGTAGATGAGTATTAAGAATATAATTGATACAACTATCAATAAAATAGTTATAACTAAAATCAAATTACACTTCCTACACTAGTATTAACTAGATCAGGTTCAAAGGGTTAGAAAAAATCCTCTCAGCATAGCTCAAATAAACTATGCACCCCTGTGCTTCAAGACTAAAGTAAATATCATATCTATAACTATGTCAAGAATCTAAATGGAAAAAACTATAAAATTTTGTTAAGAATCTAAATTAACTATTTCAAGATATTGCATCTGTGTTTGTAAAAACATCTCTCCCACAGACTTAAATTTTACAGGAATATCTGTAACGTAAAATCGATATTCCGGATCTAGTTGAGATGTATTTAAAATATTTCTGTCTATAAGCAAATCCTTCAAAATTTTGCTAGCTTGCTGAGAAGGATCTATTAAATCAACATTTAAAATATCTGATATACTTTGCTTGATAATAGGATAATGAGTACAACCTAAAATAAGTGCCTGGATATCTTTATCATTAAAATACTCAAGATATTGCTTTGCAACTAACTCAACTATTTGCCCTTCAACAAAACCCTCTTCTATCATTGATACAAATAGACCACAAGGCGTACTATAAACTTCGGCTTCAGGATTATTTTTATGAATCTGCAAGGCATATGCATTACTGTTTATTGTTGCAGGTGTCGCAATAACACCTATAGTATTGAGATCATTAACTAGGCTAACCCCAGCACTTATGACATCGATAACTGGAATGTCTTTAGCAATCTCTTGGACAATATCTTTAGCAAGAGCAGATATTGTATTGCAAGCTATTACTATTGCTTTAACTTCTTGCTCAATTAGAAATTTTGCTGTTTGTGCAGCAAACTTTTGTATAGTAGCTCGTGATTTTGTACCATATGGAATTCTAGCAATGTCACCAAAGTAAATGATATTTTCATTAGGAAGTATTTCCATCAGATTTTTAACTACTGTTAATCCTCCTATACCAGAATCAAAAACACCAATAGGCCTATTATTTTGCATTATTTTTTCTCAAGCTTTCTAATAATTTTCTTACGTGAACGCGATGGCATTTTTTCAAGATACTCTTCTTTAGCTTTAATAAAAGGTAATAAATTCTTCAAAGATAACACTGCTTGATTTGCATCATCTGCAATAAAATTCTCACTTAATTGAGCGTCTTCATTTGCAAATATAACAACCGTTACAACAGGTATTCCTTTTATATAAATTCTTTGTTTATATAAATAAGTTTGTAATACTTTTTTCTGCGCAAAAGTTTGCCTGATTGGATTTTTTATAGTTTTTGCATATACTTTGTTATTCTGTGAAGTTTTTGAAACTTGCCATCTCTCAGCCATATTCTCAACTTGAATATAGCCACGATTATTTTTCACTTCAACGATATATATGCCTTTGCGTGAAATTACTATAAAGTCTAATTCTCGATTTCCTACTGTTGATTTTTGATCAGGCAAAATAACTCTATTAAACAATACAAAACTATTATCTAACCTTTTCAATTCGTCTAAAACTGTTGTTTCGCCTTCTGCTCCAGAAATAATAATATCGACAGGGTTATCATCCTTGGTTATCAAAAAGAAAAATACAAACAATATAGCTGCTAAAGTAGCCGCTATTTGTAGTGATTGCGATACAAACTCAACATTTCCCAAATATAAATCAACTCCTACAATTAAACCACAAAGTATAATTGCCGCATATAAACTTTTTTTTGCTCTAATTAGGTAGTTCCTTAACCTAGCCCAAGTAAAACGCAAAAAAAGTCGATCTTTTTTTAATTTACTTTCTACTGCCATAATATAATAATTACTTCTTCTTAAAAAAATTACAAATTAATAAATTTTTGTTTTATCTCGGATATTTTATCTCTAATTAAGGTTGCTTTTTCAAATTCTAGCTCTTTTGCATGAGCACGCATACGTTTCTCTAGAGCTTTTATAACCTTACTAGCCTCCGTCATACCTAGTATAGCCGAAACATCGACATCATCAACCTTTAAACGCGAATTATTTTTATATGCTTTTTTTTGCATCTCTGGTGAACTATCAAGCATATCATCAATATTCTTGATAATTGTTTTAGGTGTAATATTGTGTTTCTTATTATATTCATCTTGGAGTTGACGACGGCGAAGAGTCTCATCCATAGCTTTTTTCATTGATTTTGTGACTACATCTGCATAT
This sequence comes from Francisella sp. 19S2-4, assembly GCF_036281795.1. Taxonomy (NCBI): domain Bacteria; kingdom Pseudomonadati; phylum Pseudomonadota; class Gammaproteobacteria; order Thiotrichales; family Francisellaceae; genus Francisella; species Francisella sp. 19S2-4. The sequence continues at coordinate 12,482 of NZ_JAWUZH010000034.1, read as the reverse complement.
AAAATTGCTCGACCATTTTGATTTCTTGCAACCCTACCAATAGTTTGTATAAGAGATTTTTCAGAGCGCAAAAACCCTTCTTTATCTGCATCAAAGATAAGTAGTACACCAACTTCTGGCATATCCAAACCCTCTCTTAAAAGGTTTATCCCCACAAGCACATCAAATATACCCTGACGCAAATCATGAATAATTTGCACACGCTCAACCGTATCTATATCAGAATGTAAATACCTAACATTTATTCCATGTTCTGATAAATACTCAGTAAGATTTTCAGCCATTTTTTTAGTTAAAGTAGTTATTAGCACTCTTTCTTCTCTTGCTATTGCCTTATTTATTTCTGATAAAGCATCTTCAACTTGTATTGCAACAGGACGTACAAAAACTTCCGGATCAAGTAGTCCTGTAGGACGAATGATTTGCTCAACCGTATTTTCAGATTTATCTAACTCATAATTTGCTGGAGTTGCTGAAACATAAATCGTCTGAGGTAAGAGACTCTCAAACTCATCAAACTTTAGAGGTCTATTATCTAATGCTGATGGTAATCTAAAACCATAATTAACAAGATTTGACTTACGAGATAGATCACCTTTATACATCCCCCCAAACTGGGGTAAGGTTGCATGCGATTCATCAACTATAACTAAAGCATTTTCTGGTAAATAATCTATCAAAGTAGGTGGAGGATCTCCAGGAGCTCTTCCAGAAAGTAGTCTTGAATAGTTCTCAATTCCAGTGCAATAACCAAGCTCTCGAATCATTTCTATATCATATTTTGTTCTTTGCTCAATTCTTTGAGCCTCAAGAAGCTTACCTTCTTCTTCAAAATATTTAACCCTTTCCTTTAATTCCTTCTTTATTTCCTCTATAACTATTTCTTTACGTTCTTTAGATGCCACATAGTGAGTACTTGGAAATATTGTTGCTCGATGAATTGACTTAATCTTTTTAGAGGTCAATGAATCAATTAAACTAATCGCCTCTATCTCATCATCAAAAAACTCTACCCTAATAGCATCTTTTTCAGAATCTGCTGGAAATATATCTAAGATCTCTCCTCTAACACGAAAACTTCCGCGACTAAAATCCATATCATTACGAGAGTATTGCATCTCAACTAATTTTTCTTGAGCTTTTTTAAGTCCTAATTCTTCACCAACTTTTAAATGCAAAAGCATTTGCATATATTGCTCAGGATCACCTAAGCCATAAATAGCTGAAACTGTTGCCACAATTATTACATCATTTCGTTCTAAAATTGCTTTTGTGGCAGATAGACGCATTTGCTCAATATGCTCATTTACAGATGAGTCTTTTTCTATATATGTATCAGATGCAGCAACATATGCTTCAGGCTGATAATAATCATAATAAGAAACAAAATACTCAACTGCATTATCTGGAAAATATTGTTTAAATTCTGAATATAATTGTGCTGCTAAAGTTTTATTATGAGCAACAATCAAACATGGCTTTTGTGTTTGCTGAATTACATTTGCCATAGTATACGTTTTACCAGAACCTGTAACTCCTAATAAAACTTGATGCTGTAACCCATTTTTGATTCCCTCTACTAATGATTTGATTGCTTCAGGTTGGTCTCCACTTGGACTATATTTTGTTACTAAATTGAATTTATCCATCTAAAAAAGATACTCCTCTAACTCATATAGCAATGCTTGCTGTTCTTCTGTTAGATCTCTATTCATTCTTAAATCTTGCATTTCTTGATAAATATCTTCTAATGTTTTACGAGTTTTACCACGATGATCTACCAATAGCTCATCATTATCTAAACTCACAATCTTATTTAAATATTCTTGAAACTCCATTTGTGACTTTTCTGGAAGTTTTGAAAAATCTAATCTGCCAATTATACGTACAGCTCTATCATAGAACTTACCTGGCAATTGATTAAGCATCTGAGCTTTTTGATAAATAGCAGCATTATGAAACTTATCACAACCTCTTTCATCAGCACTGGTCATAAAATCACTTTGATAGATAGCAGCATCAACATCAATATTCTCAATCTCTGAATATTTATACTCTAAAACATAATCAACAAAGTTAGTAAAGACTTCTGGATTTGCTTTAATAAACTTTTTATTTGCTTTGATAAGCTCTAATCTTTGTTGCGGCAACTTACCTACAAAACGTGTCTTGGCAGGTAAAATCAATGGAATATCACCCCATTTTTTATTAATCGTCAAACGCCAATGTTCAGCTTCTAGACTACCAAATTCTTCTATAAACTCGCTGAAAAGATGACTATCTAAACGTAAGAATATTTCTTGATTCTTATAATGTCTATGTTGACCTAAGTCTAATATTGCAGATGTGAAATTATTTTTAGAACCAAAAATACCACTTATAGCAATAGCCTGCTTATATTTTGATTTTTCTATTTCTACACCGACATCTAATTGTGCTAAAGTATTTTCATCATTTTGCTTATTAAATTTATCAAGCAAAAATTGCCACATTTTTGGATTTGCTAATTTTAATTTTTTAGCTAGTTCTACAGTTACAATCACATCAGTAATTGCATCATGGGCTCTACCACCACTATAAAGATTATTTTCTTGATTTAAATTTTCTAACTTTAATGATATTTTTTCCTGGCCCTCATCATCTGTAATTTTAGGCCACCTTAACCCTTGTTTAAAAAATGCGCTATAGCAAGCAACTATAGGAAATAAATCAACTCTATAACAATTATTTTTAAATTGATGACTATATGGAGGAAGCATATTTTTGTAAAAAGCGAACCTCAAAAACTCATCATCAAAACCAAGAGTATTATAACCAATACTTATAGTTCCTGGAGTATTTATTATTTTATGAATTTTTCGAATAGCATCATATTCAGATATACCTGTATTTGCTTGAGCAATAGAAATATGGTGCGTGATTGTTGCCATTGGCGAAGGAGTTGTGTCAGGGTTTAACTTTACAAAAAAATTAAATCTTTGGATTTCATTAAAATCTAAGTCTGTTCTAATTGCAGCAAACTGTAAAACTTGATCAAAAGAATTATTTATTCCAGTTGTCTCTAAATCATAAAATAAGAAAGTCTGATTATCAAACATATAATTATCTATCTAGCATTGTTTTAACATTATTTTAATTTTTAAATTTTAACATACCTTTTAAGTGATAAGTTAGTCAAAACATTAAAGCAATGAATCCATACTTCATATATTTATTTTTAGTAATCTAAAACTAAAAAATTTAAATGCAACAAATTTTTTTTAAATGCTAAAATATAGATAAGAATTTTATTAATAGAAAGCTTAACATAAAGGAGCAATAATTTATGAAACTTAGATCTTGTATTGTTGATTTATTTAATTTCTCAGATATCAATATAGAAAAATACCTGAGCCACATATTTAAAATAATATTTTTACTAATGACAATATTTCTTGTATTACACCTATATGTACTAAGCAGCATGTACAAACTTGATGTAGTTTCAACAGATACTTTTGTTATTACAGCTATAGTATATTTACTGAAATTTTCTATTGGTCTAGGACTTATTAGAGCATTTTTAGAAATACCTGTAGCTTTAAATAAAATATATAAAGCTATCCAGAAATAATTAAGCTTTTTATTTAAGCTGGTTGTCTAGTAGCAGCAATTACTACTTCGCGAATATTTATATTTTGAGGCTGGCTAAACATAAACATAGCTGTACGAGCAATATCATCAGCAACCAAGACTCCACCCATAGACTCTTTCCAATTTTCATAATCTGATTTAATTTGATCAGAAGTAGTATGACTTAAAAGCTCAGTCTCTACAGCACCAGGACAAATTGTCATAATTCTTACATTATCATTAGATACTTCTTCACGTACATTTTCACTCATTGAAGAAACTGCAAACTTTGTACCAACATAGGCTGCATGATTTGGAAATGATTTTTTACCTGCAATTGAACTTATATTAATAATTGTACCATGCTTTCTAGCTTTCATATCTCCAAGTACTGCTTGCATACCATTAAGTAATGCTAATACATTTACATCATACATTTTTTGCCACTCAATTGGATCTTGAGTATTAATCTGACCAAGAAGCATTAAACCAGCATTATTTACTAACAACTCAACTGATCCATATTCAGCTTCTGCATCTTTTATTGCATTCTTTAAAGCTTGAGAATCTGTTACATCAACTTTACGAATCATCGTATTTGGTAAATTTAACTCTTGTATTTTTTCTATTCTTCTACCTATTAATAAAAGTGAATGTCCAGCCTCTGAAAAACGCTTAGCAATTGCTGCACCAATACCTGAACTTGCACCTGTAATTACTACTAATGATTTAGCCATTTTATTTCTCCTATTTTAGTTATTTTAACTTTGTATCATTTTGCTGATTGTAAATTCTATAGAAAATTATTAGACTGATAAATACCAATAATCATAAAACATTGTTATAAAATAGTGAACAATATACAATGGCGTGGAATAAATTCATTTATTCATGTAGCAGAGCAACAGAGTTTTACTAAAGCTGCAGAAGTACTTGGCATAGCAAAATCAAACCTTAGCCAAAGTATAAAAGATTTAGAAAATCATTTAAAAGTACAATTATTATATAGAAGTACCAGACATGTACGACTCACTGAGATAGGACAAGAATATTATAAAAAATGCAAAAAAGCCTTTTATGATTTAGATATAGCTACACAACTAGCTACCCAAGAAAGCAATGAATTAAATGGTACTATAAAAATAAATTGCGTTGGAGGAGTTCTTGGAGAAGATATCATATCGCCAATATTACTTGAATTTCAACAACAAAATCCAGGAGTAAATATACATTTAGATTTTTCAAGTAATCGAGTTAATCTTCTAGATAGTGACTATGATTTAGTAATTCGGATGGGTAATTTACCCGATTCAAATTTAATAATTTCACCACTTAGAACAGTTTCAACTAAATATGTTGCAAGCAGCAGTTTTATACAACAGTACGGTCAAATAACTAATCCAAGACAGCTAGAAGAAGTACCCTTAATTTATGGAAGTGTAAAACAGTGGTCTTTAATCTCAGATAACGACAGCTACATTCTACACATTCATAATAATGGCACTCACGTTACAAACGGTAAAGTTATGAAACAGGCTGCTCTATTAGGGCTTGGAGTTACTCGACTAGTAGATATTTATGTCCAAGCCGATATTAGAAATAAAAACTTAGTTGAAATATTACCTGAATATGCGGAAACTACCCAATTATCAATTGTATCTTTACCTGTTAAATATCAACTTAAAAGAGTAAGCTCTCTAATAAAATATCTAAAGCAACATTTTAATCAAAGATATAGCAAATTTTCAGAATAACTTAATAAATAAATATTTTTATTTTAACTATCTATATCTCTTGATATATAGTAATGAAAAATATAATATCAAATTAGTTAAATCTATAAATAATAAATGAGGTAAATGTAAAATGAAAAAAGCAATTGCAGCAGTATTTATAACACTTTTATTATCTTCATGTTATACAAAATATGAAGCGGCTCCCACTTCTCCAGATAATCAAAGCTCACAAAGCACTGATTCAGCAGGTAAGTAATATGAAAAAAATACTCATAGTTTTGGTAGCAGTTCTAGTTTTAAGCTCTTGTGCTGAAGTAAAACAATGCCCTGTAACAAAAGGCGCTAATGGTCAAAATACTCTAGATATGAATAATTGCAATACAACTAAAACTAAACTTTTAGGCATTATACCTGTATAACTAAACTTTTTGAAAATATACATTCAACAAATTATTAGTTTTGTTGAGTTAATCTTTGGTATCTAATTGTTATATTTTTAAAATTTCTTTTGATCTTATCTCTTGTATATTCACTCATATCTTTATATAAACCTGGAGCATAGTCTTCTCTTTTAAGGTCAAGGACACGATAGCTTCTTAAGCTTAATAACAGCTCATCCATAAGTAACAAAACTCTTTTACATTCACGATAGTTTTCCTTACTTAAAAACTCATATTTTGCATCATACAACAAGTCATTCAATTTAATACTTCTTTCTATCAGTGGCATAATCTCACGGTTTGATATAGTTTTATCTATATTTTCAACTATATTTTTTAATCGTAGATATGAATCTTCCATTTCCTTAACGACAACGTGCAAAAATTTACGTCCTCGAGTGAGGTATGTAACTAGAACAATGCTAGATGTTCCAATCAAAATACATAATATTCTTGCCATAAAAGTATACTTACTCCAACTTTCTAACAAGCCAAAAAACATCACAATATAAATATGAATAAAAAATACACTAGTAGCATAGTTTAAAAAGGCAGTATACATGTTAAGACAAAGCCCAATAATGCATAATATTGCAACTATTAGAAAATAAGAATCTCCATGAAGATCTTTTTGTATTAAAAAAAGTATTGCCGAGCCAAATGATGTACCTAATATACAAAACATGATTATATACTTTGCTCTTGTATATATAACATTTGTACTGCTACTTACTGATACACTTGCTATAGCAATCACCACCCAATATATTCTTATTAAAAACTCATTTTGACCCATCAAAGAAAAAATCACATACGAAAATGACAGACCTATAGCTGTAGCTATTAAAACCCTTACGGCTAATAAAGTCGTATCCGATAAATTAAATCTGGTTCTCAATAATTTCAAAATAAGCCTCTTTTATATTCTGTAAACCAATCAACATATTTTCTAACAGTAAAATACTATCGAATAATAATTTAGTTTTATCTCGATTATTAAGATATTTGGTTGTGTAAAGATTTTTAAAATCAGATTGTAGAGCAATCACTTTAGCAGTTTTTTTATCCAATATCTTTTCATCATATACTATGTAATTAGTTAGTATGATGGTCTCATTAAATACTTCCTCTAACTTATTTATAAGAGCTTGCTCTTGTTTTGTTTCATTAAAAGCTAAACTCATATATTTTAAGCTAATCTTTTTATAGCTAAGTATAAACTTCTCAAATAATCTATTTAAAAGTATTATATTATGGCAAAAATATCGCCAACGTTCATGATCTGCTCTTCTCAAAGACATAAGTCCATGATTTTGCAAAGAAATAATCGTCTTCATTTTTTCTTGACTAAATTTTATTATCTTTGCTTTTGTAAAGTTACGATATTTTACATTTTCAAACTCATCAATATAACTCTTGTTAAAAGTTTTAAAAAAACTATTAATTATAATTTGCATTTCACTATAACTCATAATTTTGTATTGACTTATAATCAAAACATAAAAAGCAATAACAATTAAAAATGCTGTAAGAGTAAATTCAATATGTTTATCGGCTTCAAGAGGAAATCTAAAAAAGCAAATACTCATCATAATAACAAGCATAACTGGAAAAATCAAAAAAGCCTCCCCAAATCGACGCATCCAAAATGCCACAAAGATAATGGGTAAAAACAACAATATATTTCTTTCTAAAAGAATATGTAAATATGGTGAAATATTAATTGCTATTATTGAAAAAAATACATATAAAAAAAATGCCTTTTTTTTTGATTCTATACTTCCTGTCAATATAGCTGCTGTCATATTAGCTATAAATAAAATTCCTAAGATTATAACGTTTTTATTAACTTCTAAAAAAATTGATACCGTCAGGAAAATAAATAATATTAATGCTGACTTTAGCGCCCCATCACGAAAAACTCTAGTAGGATCTTGATCTGTATATTTATGATAAATTTCACTGAGTTTAAACACGCTAAATCTACTTTAAAAATAAAAAAACTTATCGTAGATTATATTGTATAACTTAAGCAATTAATATCATCATGGTAGTTATTTTTTATAATAAAATGTAGTAAAATCTATTTGTTAAAAATAATATAAAATTTGCTTATATCTATTATGATTTATAATAATACTTATGATGTTATCGTTGTTGGAGGTGGCCATGCTGGTGTTGAAGCTGCTGCTGCTGCTGCTAGAATAGGTGCAAAAACACTTTTAATAACACATAATATCGACACTATTGGACAAATGTCCTGTAACCCTGCTATAGGTGGCATAGGTAAAGGTCATCTAGTTAAAGAAATAGATGCTATGGGTGGCGTGATGGCTAAAGCCATTGACATGGCAGGTATTCAATTTAGAATACTTAACTCTCGTAAAGGCCCTGCAGTTAGAGCCACTAGAGCTCAGGCTGATAGAGTCTTATATAAGAAAGCTATCAACTCCTTAATTAATAATCAAGAAAATCTAGAAATTTTCCAAGACTCAGTTGATGATCTTATTGTTGAAAACAATATTGTAACTGGTGTTGTTACTAAAACTGGGATTACATTTAAGGCAAAAAAAACTATTTTAACAGTTGGCACTTTCCTTGGTGGAAAAATTCATATTGGTAAAGTTTCTAAATCAGGAGGTCGTGCAGGAGACCAACCTTCAAATGCTTTAGCAGCACGCCTCAGAGCATTACCTTTTAGAGTTGATCGACTTAAAACAGGAACCCCTCCTCGTATAGATAGAAGATCTGTAGATTTTAGTGTAATGGATATACAATACGGTGATGATCCTACTCCTTATTTTTCTTTTTTTTCAAAAGGAAAAATAAACCATCCAGAGCAAATCCCTTGCTATATTACTTATACAAATACAAAAACTCATGAGATTATAACTAATAATCTTGATAAATCTGCTATGTATAGCGGCCTAATAGAAGGTATAGGACCTCGCTACTGTCCATCAATAGAGGATAAAGTTGTTAGATTTGCAGATAAAGAAAGACACCAGATCTTTGTTGAGCCAGAAGGTTTAAATAGTATAGAACTATATCCAAATGGTCTATCAACAAGTCTTCCATTTGAAATTCAATGTGAATACATACACTCAATCAAAGGATTCGAAAGAGCATTTATTATGCGCCCAGGATATGCAATCGAATATGATTTTTTTGATCCTAGAGATCTTAAACCAACTCTAGAAACCAAACATATAAAAAATTTATTTTTTGCTGGTCAAATCAATGGTACTACAGGATATGAAGAAGCTGGAGCTCAGGGGCTAGTTGCTGGTATAAATGCTGCAATAAGCCTTGATAGTGATAAATCATGGTATCCAACTCGTGCTAATAGTTATATTGGTGTACTTATCGATGATCTTATTACCAAAGGAACAAAAGAGCCATATAGAATGTTTACTTCTCGTGCTGAATATAGACTTATTCTACGTGAAGATAATGCTGATTTACGTTTATCTGATGTTGCTTGTGAGCTGGGGCTTTTAAATTCAGAAGATGAAAAGTATTTCCTTGATAAAAAAAGTGCTATCAATGAAAATATTAAACTGATGAAAAATACCTGGATTGGCCCTCAAACACAGAAAGCTAGGAATCTAGAAAAGTTTTTAGATAAAAAAATGACTCGAGAAAGTACACTTTTTGATCTATTAAAACGTCCAGAACTTGATTATAAAAAGTTACAACAAATATCTGAGCTAAACTTAACATTATGTGATGATAATGTAATTGAGCAAATAGAGATTTCAGCTAAATATTCAGGATATATAGAACGCCAAAGCAAAGATATAGCAAAACTAACAGTCTTTGAGCAAAAATCGATACCTAATGAATTTGACTATTCTCAAGTAAAAGGGTTATCAAATGAAGTATTGCAAAAACTAAGCGAACAGAAGCCTACAACTTTAGGCGAAGCATCCAGAATCCCAGGTATTACACCAGCAGCAATATCCCTGCTAACTATCTATATGAAAAAAACTGGATTTATAAAATAGGAGTGGCTATGACAAAAAGACTTTTAAAAATATTTTTTATTACTATTGTAATAGCATCCTTATTTTCTTGCGCTACTAGACAAAAATATATAGATCAACAAAAAGCATGGATTGGTAAAAATATTCAAGGATATATAAAAGAATTTGGCTATCCTCAAAATGTGATTCAAGTTGTTCCAAATCCAGATATTGAAACATATGTATATATTAGAAAAGCTATAAATGCTGGTACAATACAACAAGCTGGCAACCCTATGAATAGCTTAATTATGGCAAATAGAGATCCAGAATTTGTACAATTTGGAGCTTTGATGTGTACAACTTGGGTATCTGTAAATAAAAATACAAAAATTATCAAAAATATTACTTTTCGTGGTAATTACTGCGCAATAAACTAAATTTAGGAAAAATAAATGAACATTAAGCAAACATCTACCCCTTTAGTTATAGGTCTTGTTTCAACAGCCACTTGTTTTAGCTTTAGTTTTTTTACAAATGTTTTTAAATATAATGGACTAGAGTTTTTCTATGCTTATGTAGCTTTCTTAATATTACTTTGCTATCCAATGAATTTAGTTGCTATATATCTACAGAAAAATTCACCTGAATTAAACTCACACAGCAAACTAATTGCTCAAATCACTGGAACATCGAAACTTAAACCAATAAGTATTTTACTTTCTGGAGCAATGATCCTCCTAGTTTCATTGATAATGTTTAATATGTCTACATATATCTTAGACTTCTTTGATAATGTACCAGCAATTGATAAGCTTAGTGACTCTAGTCTAAAATTTGATACAGATTTACCAATTTATACGTCATTAACAGTAGTATTTATTATCATTTTTGTATTATTTATATTGGCTAATTTCAAAAAAATAAACCTTAATAACTTACTTAAAACAGCTGCGCATATATCTTTATATTTAGTTATAATCTTAATGCTAATGGTGATATATCTACCACAAAGCATAAATGGTATTCATGATTTTTTCTTTGAATTAAATTATCAAAGCATCGAACAATTACGTAGTATGCTTGGATTAGCATTAGTATATGCTATCTTGAGTAATTTTATATCAATAGCCTTTTACAAAAATATTATAAATATAGTTGATAATGATTACAAAAAGCTTAAAGTTGCAGCTTTTAAAAGTGTTTTTTACAACATTGTATTCTCATTAATTATATGTATAACAATATACTCAATGTTAGGTAATTATAGAACTTATCTACAACCTAACGAGGCAATGCCTATAGAGTTAGTATTCCAAATTGTAAAAGCAAACTCACCAACATATTACTTATTACTAGAAGTCATATTTATAACATTAAATCTTGTAGTATTTATTACCGCTTTAAAATATATCTATAGATTAGGCAATAGTATCTATACAAAGCTCCTTTTTATTATTATACCTCTTTTAATGACCATAGGTCTTGTTGAAACTGGCATAGCATACATAGATTTTTCTGATATGTTTGGGTTTCATCTTTTAATAATATTCTTATTCTTATTTGATGTTTTTATTGTTGGTTGGATTTATGATGCTCAAAAATTGAGTTATGAAATTCTTAAGCATACTGATACTAAACTTTCCCCTTTATTTAATATTATTTTACGAATAATAATTCCTTTTATTTGTATATTTGTAACTATTGGTTATATATTCTTGCCAATGTCAATAATGTGGCAATTTATAGCTACTATTGCATGTATAATTGTTTATATTATAAAAGGCAGTATTTTTAGCAACATCCTTAACCAGAGAAGATTTTAAAATGTTTTTTAATAAAAAAAGTAATCAAGACGACTTAAAAAAAGCTGCTGCGATTGAGGCTGCAAAATATATAAAATCAGAAATCATTTTAGGTGTTGGTACAGGCAGTACTGTAGGTTTTCTTATACAAGAACTAGTCAACTATAAAGATAAAATAAAGACTGTAGTTTCAAGCTCTGAAGATTCTACTAAAAAACTTAAAGCATTAGGTTTTGATGTAGTTGATCTTAACTATGCTGGTGAGATTGATTTATATATTGATGGTGCTGATGAGTGTAATAACCACAAAGAACTAATTAAAGGTGGTGGTGCTGCTCTTACGCGAGAGAAAATATGTGTTGCAGCAGCAAAAAAATTCATTTGTATTATTGATGAATCTAAAAAAGTGAATACTCTAGGCGAGTTTCCTCTTCCTGTAGAAGTTATCCCTATGGCTAGAAGCTATGTTGCTAGAGAGATAGTTAAGTTAGGTGGTCAACCTGTATATAGAGAACAGACAGTCACTGATAATGGTAATGTTATTCTAGATGTATATAATCTAAAAATCGACAATCCTCTAAAACTTGAAACTGAATTAAACCAAATAACTGGTGTTGTGACTAATGGTATTTTCGCTCTTAAGCCAGCTGATACTGTTATTATGGCTAAGAAAAATGGTGAGATTGAAACTATATGAAACTTAAAACAAAATATTAAAACTTCTTAAAACAACTAATTCCAAAATAATTTTAAAGAACTATTATACAACATATTGTCTATTTATATTCTTAGATTCTGATATCTATAAGAGCTTATTTGTTTAGTGAATTAATCTTTATGAAATAAGAAAGACTGTTGAATTAATATCCCAAATTGTTAGATATATTTTGTAAAATACAGATGTTACAGATATTAGTATTTTAA
>NZ_JAWUZH010000033.1:0-23984 GCF_036281795.1 Francisella sp. 19S2-4 | reverse complement strand
GATAATAAAGATAATAAAGATAATAAAGATAATAAAGATAATAAAGATAATAAAGATAATAAAGATAATAAAGATAATAAAGATAAGCAAGATAAGCAAGATAAGCAAGATAAGCAAGATAAGCAAGATAAGCAAGATAAGCAAGATAAGCAAGATAAGCAAAGTGCTAAACAAAATAATATAGATCAACGTCAGAAAGAGCTTGATAAAAAGGAAGCAAATAAACTTTTATCAATGATTGATGATGATCCGGGTGGACTTCTTAGACATAAATTTGCACGTGACTACCAAAGAATGATAGGAGAAAAACGTGAAAGCTAAACTATTTAAATTAATAAATATTTTTACATTATCAATAATGGTTGTAAGTATTAGCTACGCTAATGTATCTGCTACTGTTAGTAGAGACCATATTGAAAAGGGTGAAACATTTGAATTAGTTTTGCATCTGGATAGTTTTGATACTCAGCCAAGTTTAGATGTTTTGAATAAGGATTTCACGGTCTACAATACAAGTACTAGTAGTAAGACAACAGTCATCAATGGTAAGAGAAACTCACAGTTTGAGATGATAGTTACATTGATGCCAAATAAGACAGGTAATTTGGTAATACCTGCGATAAAAGTTGGTAGTCAAGAGACTAAGCCAATTAAAATAGAAGTAGATAAAGAACTATCAAACGAAGAGCAAAGTAAATATCAGGATCTTTTCGCTATAGGAACATTAGACACAAACCAAACATATGTAAATGTACCTGTTTTATATACCTTAAGAATATATACTTCAAGACCAATATTAAGCCTACAACCAAAACCTTTTGATATAAAAAAATCAGATATTAAAACAACAAATCATCGTAAAACATATCAAAAAAGTATAAATGGTAAATTATATGATGTTGTTGAAGAGAGCTTCTTAATAATTCCAAATAGTACGGGAGAAGTAAAAATTCCAGCAATCGTCTTAGATGCTACTATTCCTAATGCTTTTGGGCAGCTTGGTAGTAGAAGAAAATATTTCTCGACTAAACCAAAGACTTTAAATGTTAAGCCTGTCCCAAATGATATAAGTATTAGTGATTGGTTCCCTGCGTCAAATGTAAAAATTAGCGATAATTGGTCACAAGATAAAGGAGTAAAAGAAGGACAGCTTTTAACTAGAACTGTTCAAGTAAAAGCTGAAGGTGTATTAAGTAGTGATATCCCTAATTTAGAATTTAAATCATCTGATGAGTTTAATGTATATCCAGAAAAGCCTGAGCTACAAGATATAGAAAAAGCAGGGCATTTGACAGGTGTAGCAACTTATAAGATTGGCTATATGCCTATTAAGCAAGGTAAATCTACAATTCCTGCTGTTAATATCAAATGGTATGATGTCGATACTCATAAATCAAAAATAGCCAGTTTACAAGCTAAAACTTTTGATGTTCAAAAAGGCAATATGCCAAATAACCTTGTAGCAAACAATAATTCATCTCCACAAATTATAGAAAAAACTGTAGAAGACCCTCTTTGGAGAAATATAGCTATAGGCTTTATAGTATTATGGGTATTAACTTTAATGTTATTAATAAAAAGTAGATATTCAAAAAAAGCATCTAAAATTACAGGTGAGTCCATTGACTCTGATCCATTAGAAAAAACAGTGGGTCTAAAAGAAATTAAAAAAGCATGTTTAAGTAAAGATAATATTGAGCTACAAAAAGCTATTATTAGTTGGGCTAATACAAAGTCTGATAAACATATATTTTCATTATTAGAAGTTGCAAGAATTTTCCCAGAGCTAGAGCAAGTTCTAAAAGATCTAAATGGTGCAATATATGCAAAAAGAGATTTTAACCACTACAAAGAGCTGCTAGAGTTAATTAAGAAAGTCAAAAAAAGCAAAAAAAATAAATCTGGTAATTTAATAAAAGAATTATATGAGTGATAAATATGAAAAAAATATTTTTTAGTATATTGGCATTTTTAATGGTTATAGTTACAGTTGAGGCAAAAACAGTTTTGATCACAGGTTTTACACCTTTTGGCGGTGAAAAAGTAAATCCATCTTGGCAAGCAGTTAAAAATTTACCAGATATTATTGATGGTGCAATGGTTATTAAAAAGCAATTACCAGTGTCATTTAATCGCTCAACTGAAAAATTAGATAGTTTAATAAAACAATATAATCCTGATATTATTATAAATGTAGGAGAAGCTGGAGGAAGAACTGGGATTTCTCTTGAAAGAGTCGCTATAAATGTTGATGATGCTAGAATTCCAGATAATGATAATAATCAACCAAAAGATAAAAAGATATCGGAAGATGGTAAAAACGCATATTTTACTAAATTGCCTATATATCAAATAGAGAATTCGGTGAAAAAACAAGGAGTTCCTGTTTATATATCTAACACAGCTGGGACATTTGTATGTAATCATGTGATGTATCATCTACTGCAATTGTTAGATGAAAAATATCCTAAGAAAATAGGTGGATTTATTCATGTCCCATATGCGCCAAGTCAGGTAGTCAATAAAAGTGATACTCCTAGTATGAGTACTTCTGATGCTACGCAAGCATTAGTAAAAGCTATACAGGAATCGATAAAAGCCCAAGGATAAAAATACTATGCAAACAAAAAAAGACTGGAAATATTATTTAGGTATCATACTTTTCTGCTTGTCATTTGTACCATATATAATAGTTTTTTGCATAATGCCTTTTTTAGGCTTATCTGCCGCTAGTTATTTAGCGGTTTCATCTGTTTTACTAGTAAGTGCGGAAGGGATGTTTGTTTTATCTGTAATGCTGCTTGGTAAAACTATTGTTGATACTATAAAAGCAGGGATAAAGAAAATATTTAAATCTGCTTTCTCACAACAAAAACCTATTAGTTATAAAAGGTACTTACTTGGAATAATTATGTTTTTTGCAAGCTTAATATATCCTACAGTAGTTACTGAGATGATTCTTATTTTTGATAAGATTAGGCAAGTGGGCGAGTTAAATATGATTCTGATCCTATTTAGTGGGGATGTAATATTTATAGCAAGTTTCTTTGTTTTAGGGTCTGACTTTATAACGAAGTTAAAATCTGCTTTTAAGTATCATCAATAGTTAAGCTTCAATTTATTTATGCTAAACTTATTAATCAAATATGGTAGCTTAATTAGTTAGACAATTTATTAGAAATTATTCTGTTAAAGTTAAGCAAATAAATAAAAGATATTTTTATGAAAGTTGAATTTCAAGTTCTACAAACATCTAAGCAAGAAGTCCTTATAAGTACTATAGTCAATTATGTTTTAGAGAATCATAAAGATAATACATTTGCAATTTTAGCCCCTGCGGAAATTGCAAAAGAGTTAGATGAGATGTTATGGCAACCAGGTAAAGAGTCTTTTATTCCCCATCATTGTGCTATAAATGCTAGAGATTATAATCAATTTAAAAATATTCCAATTCTTATAACAGATAATTTATTTATTACTTCGGGTTTTGATATTTTAATAAATATTATGGATGTGGCAGTAGATCCTCAAAGGATTAAAGTTAAAGAACTTAAAGAGTTTGTATATCAGCAAGAACAAGCATTATTAGCATCACGTAAAAAATATATGTATTACAAAAATTTTAATCTAGAAATTAAAACAGTAAAAGAGTAAAAGAATCAATGGAATTAGCAATATCTATATTAGGCTATATAACACAGTTTACACAAGTTATTGGATGGAGAATAAATCTATTATTAGGGACTTTTCTCTTTGCAAGTTTATCAGCTTTTATATTTTCTGATGGATTATATGCTAATGCCATTATTAGAGCTTTGGCGGCTATTGTATGCTTTTTAGGTTTTTTAAATTGGGAAACATCTATTTATTTTTTTAAGAAATGGCATTTGTTACCTTATTTGATAGTGGTTTTTATTGTAGCTGCTATACAAATTCAATTTACAAATAATCCTCTACCATTATTAGATACGGTTGTTGCCTCTATGGGACTTATAGCGACATTTCTCATGGCTGTTAGAAGTATTTATTGCTGGCTTTTTTTGATTACATTGAATGCACTAGAGACAGTGATGTTTTTTATGGTACAGAATTATTATCTATCGCTAATGCAACTTGTATATATGCTGACATCAGTGATAGGGATTATAGTTTGGAAGAAAAGAGGAGTTGATAGATCTTTGTCTTAGTTTGCTATTGAAGCTGTAGAACAGTTTTTATTTTAGATATAATTCACTTAGTTAGTATAACTTATAGTAGATCAATATGTATAAAAAAACCTATATTCTAAATCCATTGGTAAGTGAAAATGAATTTATCAAGCAGAAGCCTGAAAATGTTGCTTTGCCTAAGTTTGAGGATATTAAAGATAAGTTGCCACAAGTTCATTGGCAAGGTCATGAGTCTCATATTGATTGTTATTGGAAAGCATGGAAAATAGCATTTAGTAATTTAAAGCAACCCACTTCTGAAAACGGTTTTATTAAGAACTTTATTGATACTGCATATAATGGCAATATTTTTATGTGGGATACATCATTTATGATGATGTTTGGTATCTATGGGCGTAGAGCATTTGATTTTCAATTAACATTAGACAATTTTTATGCAAAGCAACATCCTGATGGTTTTATTTGTAGAGAGATAAGTGCTAAAACTGGTCAAGATTTATTTCATAGGTATGACCTTGTAAGTACAGGACCAAATTTGTTTCCATGGGCTGAGTGGATATATTTCCAACATACTTCTGATATTTCTCGTTTAGAGAAGATATTTCCTGTTTTGGTAGCATATCATAAATGGCTTAAAGAGTATCGTACATGGAAAGATGGTAGTTACTTCTCAAGTGGTTGGGGTACTGGTATGGATAATCAGCCACGTTTAGAGGCAGGATATAATCAAAACTTTAGCCATGGGCATATGAGTTGGTTAGATACTAATTTACAGCAAATCCTCTCGGGTAAGATCTTGATGGCTATAGGTGAGGTAATTGAAAGATGGCAAGAGATCGAGGATATAATTGATGAAACTGAAGCTTTAGAGAAATTTGTGAATGAGCAAATGTATGATCCAAAAACTAAATTTTATTACGATAAACTAAAAGATGGTAGCTTAAATACGGCTAAATCTATAGGAGCTTTTTGGGGGCTTGAAGCAGAGATATATCCTGAAAGCAGAGTTAAAGATATGTGTCAGTACTTAAATGATGATAAATACTTTAAGAGAGCTCATATGGTTCCATCATTATCTTATGATGATGATAAATATAATGATCTTGGTAGATATTGGCAGGGCGGTGTATGGGCGCCAACTAACTATATGCTGTTAAAAGGTTTGGAAAAGTACAATGAACATGGTTTAGCTTTTGATATTGCTTTAAATCATAACACTAATGTTGTGAAGGTTTTTGAAGATACAGGAACTCTATGGGAGAATTATGCACCTGAGAAAATTGTCCCAGCAAAACCGGCAAAACCAAATTTTGTTGGATGGACAGGTCTTTCGGCTATAAATGTACTTATTGAAAATGTTTTTGGTATTCAGCCAGACGTACCTAGTAATGAAATTCATTGGCATATAAACCTAAAAGATGAGACGTTTGGAGTAGCTAACTATCCTTTTGGTAAGAATAATACTCTTAAATTATCTTGTGATAGTTCAATTATAGAAGAAGATGGTTTCCCTAAATTAGACATTGAGGCTGAAGAATCTGTAACTATTAATATTTATTTTGAGAATAATAAGAAGACTATAAAAATTTAATCTGAAAATTTTAGTAGAAGTTATATTGCTTCATTTTCCTTGTCACTATGAGTTAGTTTTGCAAAAGGTAGTATTAGTATTATAAGTACGCATATTGTAAATCCAGTCACTATTGCAAAAGCAGTAACACCACCTATCGAACCAAATAACATTCCTAATATTTTTGAAGAGCCACTATCAAAAATAGCGCCAGCTATCATCACTAAGCTTATCATCATAGCATGTTTCCCTTTAGGAAGACTAGTAATCATAAGAGATACAAGAGTCGGATATACTGGTCCAATAAGAATACCAAGTAAAGGTAAACCATATGCAATTAAAGGAGCATTGAAAATATTGGAAGCATCTACCCCAGCATTAGGAACAATGTTGCTTAATGTTACCGCGATAAGTATTAAAGATATAATAAAGTTTATAAAAAAGTATTTGTACCAAGAGATATATCTTGTAAGTACTGCACCAATTAATCTACCTAGACCTAATCCTAGAGTAAATAAACTTGCCAGTTGAACACTTATTGATTTTGGAATATCTAATATTTGATTATAAAAAGCAGCCAACCATGAGCCAACACCTTGCTCTAGAGATTCATAGCAAGCAAATAGGATTAGAAAGATTATTAACGTTACTAGAGGTAAGGTCAATACTTCTTTAAACTGTGTAAGAATAGGCTTTTTCTCTTGTTCTTGAATATTACTTTCGTCAAATGGTGTAAATGTCCAAAATAGTAATAAAATGAAGCATAAAGCACAAATAACCCAGAAAGCATATGTCCAAAGAGCTGGATTTTTTTCTAAGAAATATGAGAACATCCACATGCCTCCAAAGCTTCCAAATGTATATATTCCCTCCATGAGATTTATAAAACTGGCATGTTCTTCTTTAGTATCTGTGACGAGCCCTACGGAACTATATGCAACTACTTTTAGAACTACATTAGAGATACCTATTAACACCAGATAACCACGTATCATCCAGATAGAGTTTACAAACGGTATGAAAAAGCAAAAGGCTAAAAGAACAGCATAATTGACCATCAAAGATTTTCGATAGCCAACTTTCATAAGTACGGCAAACATGACAAAAGATAGAGCTATTCGAGTTAAGTTTTGATAACTTTCTAATGAGCCTGCCGCACTATGGGATATCTTATAGTATGTGACGGCCTGCATCACGAAAGTAGGTAAACCACATGTTAGTATGCTAAGACTAACAAAGGTCAAAATAATTTTAAATTTTGCTAATTGCCTTTCGTTCATTATAAAGTTTCCTCGTAGTTATAGATATTGATTATATTATCTAAAAGTTCTTTACTTGCAGCAGCTATTATATCGCCAGTATAATCCATAGTAAGATCATTACCATTTGCTGCAGCTATTGCGCCACCAGCATTTTGTATTAATTTAATAACAGGAAGATAGTCGTAAGTGTCTAACATAGGTTTTATTACTACATCTATACACCCCATAGCAAGCAAACCAAAAGCATATGCTTCAGCTTCCCATGCAACTATTTTTGCTAGTTTTCTAATATTTTTTACAAAGCTAGTTTTATTTTCAAAAAGGTAGGGAGAAGATAATATGATTTTACTATCTTGTATAGTTTGCTTATTACTAGTTTTTATCACAGTGTCGTTGTTGTATATCGATTTATTATCATATCCTATCCATCTTTCTCTAGTAAATGGTTGATCAACAAGACTAAGTATAGGTTTTCCTTTATAGAATAACCCTATTAAGACACAAAACAAGGGTCTGCCTAATACATAGCTATCTGTCCCATCAATAGGATCTATTACCCACATGTAATCTGAATTAGGGTTTATGGTACTTTCTTCTTCGCCTGTTATTCCATGTTGAGGAAAGTTTTCTAATATTGTTTCTCTTATAACTCTTTCAGCTTGTTGATCAGCTAGTGTTACTAAGGAATTATCATCTTTTGATATTACAGTATCTAAATTACGATAGTGTTTATTGAGAATCATACCTGCTTTATCTGCAGCAGAATTGATTATCTGGATAAGGTTTTTTGTAATCATTTTTTTGAGTTATAGAACAAACATCTATTTACGAGTTTGACAAAGAATCTGCTGTTTTTCTAGGAAATATTTTATATAAATAGATAAAGTTAAAAAGAATATTTAATTTGCGGTTTTCATATATATATATTTTTAGGGTCAATATTGTTAAAATTATCAGCATTAAATTTTTTCTATAAACTTATATATTTAGGCTTTATAAATGACTCAAGAAATGAATAAAAATTATAATCCAAAAGAAATAGAACAATCTAACTATCAAAATTGGGAAGCTTCAGGCAAGTTTGCTTGTGGTAATACTGATTCAAAAGATACTTATGCAATAATGCTACCACCACCTAATGTGACAGGCACATTACATATGGGTCATGGTTTCCAAATGACTTTGATGGATATTCTTACTCGTTATAATCGTATGAATGGTAAAGATACACTTTGGCAACCAGGTACGGATCATGCAGGTATTGCTACGCAAATGGTAGTTGAAAGACAGCTTAATGCTCAAGGTATCTCAAGACATGATTTAGGTCGTGAGAATTTTGTAAGTAAAGTTTGGGAATGGAAAGAGCTATCAGGAGGAACTATCACATCTCAAATGCGTAGAATTGGCGCATCTCCAGATTGGAATCGTGAGAGATTTACAATGGATGATGGCTTATCTGATGCAGTTAAAAAATGTTTTATTAAACTATACGAAGATGGTTTAGCATATCGTGGTGAGAGATTAGTAAACTGGGATCCTAAATTAAAAACAGCAGTTTCAGATCTTGAAGTTGCCCAAGTAGATAAGCAAGGTTCTTTATGGCATTTCATATATCCTGTAGCTGATAGTAATGAGAAGATCATAATAGCAACGACTCGTCCTGAGACAATGCTTGGTGATATGGCTGTTGCGGTTCATCCAGAAGATGAAAGATATACTCATTTAGTTGGTAAGATGATAAATCTACCACTTACAGATAGACAGATACCTATTATTGCTGATGATTATGTTGAGAAAGATTTTGGTACAGGTTGTGTAAAGATTACTCCTGCTCATGATTTTAACGACTATGAAATGGGTAAAAGACATGATTTACCTATGCTAAATGTTTTAACTGATGATGCAGCATTAAATTCTAATGTTCCGCCAAAATATCAAGGTTTAGATAGATTTGAAGCACGTAAGCAAATAGTTGCTGATATGGATGCACTAGGTCTTTTAGATAAGATAGAGCCACATGCTCTTAAAGTACCAACAGGTGATAGAACAGGAGAGGTTTTAGAGCCATATTTAACTAAGCAATGGTTTGTCAAAGCTGATGTACTTGCAAAGCCAGCAATAGAAGCTGTAGAAAATGGTACTGTTAGATTTGTACCTGATAACTGGAAAAATACATATTTTTCTTGGATGAGAGATATTCAAGATTGGTGTGTGTCACGTCAATTATGGTGGGGTCATAGAATTCCTGCTTGGTATGATGAAGCAGGTAATGCTTATGTTGGTGAAGATGAAACAGATGTTAGAACAAAATATAACCTAGCTGATGATGTTGCTATCAAACAAGATGAAGATGTATTTGATACATGGTTTTCATCTGCATTATGGCCATTTAGTACTTTAGGTTGGCCTGAGAAGACTCCTGAGTTAGAAAAATACTACCCAACTAGCGTACTTGTAACAGGCTTTGATATTATCTTCTTCTGGGTTGCTAGAATGATGATGTTTGGTATGTATTTTATGAATGATGTGCCATTTAGAGATATCTATATCACAGGACTTATTCGCGATAGCGAAGGTCAGAAAATGTCAAAATCTAAAGGTAACGTTTTAGATCCAGTAGATTTGATAGATGGTATTTCACTAGAAGAACTTCTGAAGAAAAGAACTACTGGCCTAATGCAACCACAGATGAAAGCTAAGATTGAAAAAGCTACGAAGAAAGAATTCCCAGAGGGTATTAGTGCTTATGGCTCAGATGCTGTGAGATTTACTTATGCTGCATTAGCTTCTACATCTCGCGATATTAGTTTTGATACTGCTAGGGTAGAAGGATATCGTAATTTCTGTAACAAGCTTTGGAATGCTTCAAGATTTGTAATGATGAATTTAGATGAATATAAGGTTTGTGATAATTATGAGCTAGGTGTTGCAGATAAGTGGATTTGGAGTGTTTTAAATAACGCTGTAGCGGATATCCATAGACAACTTGCTAATTATCGTTTTGATATGGTGGCAAATACTATTTATGACCTTGTATGGAATAACTATTGTGACTGGTATGTTGAGTTTGCTAAAGTTGCCTTAAAAGATGACTCACTATCTGAGAAACAAAAAAATGGTGTTAAATATACACTTACTAAAGTTCTAGAGAATATCCTTGCTTTAGCACACCCATTAGTTCCATTTATTACAGAGAGTATTTATCAGCAGTTAAAAACTCATCTTGATAATGCTAAAGAGACAATTATGGATGTTAGCTATCCTGTAGATACTCAAGATTTAGAAGCTCCAGAAGCTGAAAAAGCTATTGTATGGCTACAAAATGTTGTTACAACTCTACGTAATATGCGTAGTGAAGTAGGTATCAAACCATCTTTAGAAATCTCTCTAATTGTTAAAGATGTTGCAGATACAGACAAAGAATATCTTGCTCAAACAGAAGGGTTTATAAAAGCGTTAGCTAGAATAAATAATATTGAGTTTAATGATAATCCACCGACATCTTTATCGCAAATTGTTGAAGGACTTGAGTTAAATATTCCATTGGAAGGTTTAGTTGATATAGAAGCTGAAAAAGCTAGACTAGATAAAGAACTTGATAAGCTAAAAGGCGAAGTTGATAGAGTACAGAAGAAACTTTCAAATGAAAGATTTGTCTCAAATGCTCCAGAAGCTGTAGTTGCTGTGGAGAAAGAAAAGCTTGCTAGGTATCAAGAGCTCTATGCTAAAACACTTGAGAAGAAAGAAGCTTTGGTTTAGATCTAGTTTTTAAAAGTATTATTTTGTCTTATTTGTGCATTCAGGGTTAATTATTAGTAGTTCTTAATACAATATATGCCACAAAACTAATAGTTGCAAAAATGAATGACCAGAAGCTAAGATTATCTAGTCCTTTAGAGATACGATTTGACCGAAGACTTTTGTTTATGTCATTATTTGAATCCGAAATATAATATATAAAAGACCAAACTGAATTTAATATTAGTGAAATGGAGTAGCAATATACACAGAAAATTAAAAGTGTTGAAGATGCGACAAGCTTCTCTTTGTCGATAATAGTAAGTAAGAAAAGCATAGAGTTAGCAGCGAATATTGGATGTAGCCATTTGCTAAAATTATTTAAATTTTTTTTCAATAAGGATCTCCTTAATATTACTTTTAATCTTAGGTTAATCATTTAGCCTTAAATTTCATTATATAAGGATTGTATTTTTTCTTAAATACATTTTTAATCTTAATTATTATGAGCGTAAAATGAATAATGATCTATATTTTTATATTGAAACAATCTACTTTCTAGTTTAATCTAAAAAACGCATTTATATGATATTTTAATTTTTAGGAGATAACTTTAGCTATGAAAAAGGTGTATATATTACTTGATTATATTTTAAAGAACTTATTTATGGCTATATTCTGGTTTGTGGCAGGTTTATTAATAGGTTATATAACTGTATATTTGACATCATCTAAAGAGGTTTACAACATCTTAAAAATAAATGGATTTGTCTGGACATCAGTTTATGGCGCAATAAAAGTATCAGGGGTTTTATCTATTATCTTTGCGATTATTTTTGCAGTATTTGATGAAAATAAGAAGCTTTTGATTGCTCCAATGATATTAACAGTTATAGTTTTATTTTTTATTCAACATTTTCTTGGTTATTGTATTCTAGAGTTTTTAACTTTGGTGTAAGGATAAAATATGTTAAAGCAATTATCTGATAATCTTTGGATTTGTGATGGTGAGGCTGTTCCTTTTTATACTCTTGCATATACTACAAGAATGACGGTAATACGTCTTGCTAATAATGATTTATTTATTCATTCACCAATTAAGGCTGATTCTGAGTTAATCTCGCAAGTATCTGAGCTTGGTAATGTAAAATTTTTAATATCACCAAATAAAATTCACCATTTGTTTTTGCAAGATTGGGCAAAGATTTTCCCTGATGCTAAGATATATGCATCACCTGGGCTTAGAGATAAAAGAAAAGATATTGATTTTACTACTGATTTAAAAGATTCTCCAGAATCTGAGTGGCAAGATGAAATTGACCAGCTAATATTTAACGGTAGTAGAGTAATGCAAGAGGTTGTGTTTTTTCATAAACCTTCTAAAACACTAAT
The DNA here is from genome assembly GCF_036281795.1 of Francisella sp. 19S2-4. Classification (NCBI taxonomy): domain Bacteria; kingdom Pseudomonadati; phylum Pseudomonadota; class Gammaproteobacteria; order Thiotrichales; family Francisellaceae; genus Francisella; species Francisella sp. 19S2-4. Next base: position 11,853 of record NZ_JAWUZH010000033.1, on the reverse strand, counting down.
TCTTACAGATCTTATAGAAAATTTTGATGAGAATTACTTTACAGGGTTTAAAGGCTTGATAGCTAAGTTATCAGGTATAGTTGCTCCAAACGGTAAAACTCCTATAGATTGGAGAATGTCATTCTTTTTTGGTAAGAAGCAGGCCCGAGAATGTTTTGCTAGAATGCTAGCTTGGCAACCTGAGAGAATAATCGTTGCTCATGGTAAAAATATTGAAATAAATGCTGTAGACTTTCTTAAAAAATCATTTAAATGGTTAGGGAAGTAAATTAATGATTTATGCAGCAGCTTTTGTCGCTATCAAAGATAATAAGATTCTTTTGACTAGAACTAGAGATAATACTATTTGGTATCAAGCAGGTGGTAAAATAGAGCAAGATGAAACACCTATCCAAACTATTGTACGTGAGCTAAAAGAAGAGTTAAGTCTAGAGTTAACAACAGATGATATGCGCTATTTGGGTAATATAACTACAGATAATCATGATAGAACCACAATAGTTTCTTTAGAGTGTTTTACAGCTGAGATTAATCAAGAAATCAAACCTTGCGCTGAGATCTCAGCAATCAAATGGTTTGACTTTGATGATACTGAGTTCGTTGCACCAGCTGTATTAGAGGTTATTGCGAAATACAAAAGTGGTGAGTGGCAAATATAGATATTTTAGGTATTATTTTAGACTTTAAATCATAATTTTTTCAAATACATATTTAAATGATTAAATAAACTCATAAGCTAGTATAAACTTGTTTCAAATTGCTAATGAATTATCAAAAAATATGCAAAGAAAAGAGCTACTAAATGCGGTTAAGAGAATAGTTGTAAAAGTTGGGACTAGTACTCTAACTCATCAAACAGGTCTACTAAATATTTATCGAATAGAAAAGCTAGTTAGACAGTTATCAGACCTTCATAATCAAGGCTATGAAGTAATACTTGTAACATCAGGAGCTGTTGGTGCGGGTATGGGTAAGCTTGGATTGCAACAAAAACCAAAAACGCTACCCGAGAAGCAAGCTGTAGCAGCAGTGGGGCAAGTAGCTTTAACTCATTTATATCAAAAGCTTTTCTCTGAATATGGTAAGAATATTGCTCAGTTGCTTCTGACAAAAGATGATGTTGCTAATAGAGAAAGATACTTAAATGCGCGAAATGCTTTTTCAGCTTTATTAGCAAAAGGAGTTATTCCTATTGTTAATGAAAATGATGCAGTAGTAATTGATGAAATAAAAGTTGGTGATAATGATACATTATCAGCATTAGTTGCAAACTTAATAGATGCTGATTTATTAATTCTACTTTCAGATATTGATGGTTTATATACTGCAAATCCACGTATAGATAGTTCAGCAAAGCTTTTAAACATTATCCCAGAAATTTCAGATGATATTCGAGCAATGGCTGGTGATGTTGGCTCTAAATTTGGTACTGGTGGTATGGCTACTAAGATTAAAGCGGCTGAGATTGCTGTAGCAGGTGGAGTTAATATGATTATTGCTAATGGAGAAGATCCTAAAATTCTTTTGGATATAGTCTCAGGCGAAGATATAGGAACATTATTTGCAAAAAATAACAAAAAAGAAATTACAGCTAAAAAACATTGGATAACATACAGTAGTCATAAGCGTGGGGAAATTGTGATTGATCAAGGAGCAGTCTTGGCATTGAAACAAAAGAAAAGTCTTTTACCTTGTGGTGTTCTTTCAATAAATGGAGATTTTCAAAAGGGCGCTACGGTTGTTGTTTGTAGTGAAGATACTCAAGAAATAGCTACTGGATTGGTTAATTATTCATCACAGGATTTAGCAAAAATCAAAGGACATAAAAGTTATGATATTGCTAATATTTTAGGGCATTGTGATTACAATGAAGTTGTCCATGTTGATAATATGTTTTTAAAGGAGTGTTAGATGAACTTATCTATCGTAGAAATGGGTAAAAATGCTAAGCAAGCTGCAAAAGACTTAGCTAAAGTAAATACAGAGCTTAAAAATAATGTGTTACATCAGTTAGAAAAATCATTGTTAGACAATGCCGAGTATATTTTGCAACAGAATCAAAAAGATCTAGATAATGCTAAAAAAAATAATTTATCAAAAGCATTTGTTGATAGATTAACACTGACTTCTGCTCGAATAGAATCTATGGCTCAAGGGGTTAGACAAATTGCTGATTTTACAGATCCTATTGGTAAGATTGAAAAAGGTTTTAAGCACCCGAAAGGGATGACAATCTCGCAGGTTAGAGTGCCATTAGGCGTTATTGCGATGATTTTTGAATCACGTCCAAATGTCACTATAGATGCTGGAGCATTAGCTCTTAAATCAGGTAATGCGATTATCCTTAGAGGTGGTTCTGATGCTTTGTATACAAATATTGCTTTGAAAAATATTTTCCAAGAGGTATGTGAAAGGCATGGGTTATCAAAAAATATAGTACAGTTAGTTGAGGATGTTGCTAGAGAGCGTGTAACAGAGTTAGTAACACTCGATAAATATATTGATGTGATAATTCCAAGAGGTGGCAAAAGTCTTAAAAAAGTTATCCAACAGCAGGCTACTATTCCAATGATAGAGACAGGTGCGGGAATTTGTCACACGTATATTGATGAGTTTGCAGATTTAGATAAAGCTATAAAGATAGTTATAAATGCAAAAACCCAGCGCCCTGGAGTTTGTAATGCTTTAGAGACTCTTTTGGTTCATCAAAATATAGCAGAGAAATTTTTACCAAAGTTAGAAATTGAGCTTGCTAAATACAACGTTGAATTAAGAGCTGATACTGAGAGTTTAAAATATCTAGAAAATGCTACACTAGCCACTACAGAAGATTGGGATACAGAATATTTAGATCTAGTACTTTCTATTAAAACAGTAGCAAATATTAATGAAGCTATAGAGCATATTAATACTCATGGTAGTATGCATTCAGAGTGTATAGTCACTGAAAATTATACAAATACAGAGATCTTCCTAAATGAAGTAGATGCCGCAGCAGTATATGCTAATGCTTCAACTAGATTTACAGATGGTTCTGAATATGGTTTTGGTGGTGAGATTGGTATTAGTACGCAGAAGCTTCATGCTAGAGGACCAATGGGTATCAATGAGCTAACAACTCTAAAGTATATTATTAGAGGAAATGGGCAGGTTAGAGTTTAGGGAGTTTTGATGAGTGTAAAAATAGGTGTAGCAGGCCCAGTTGGTAGTGGTAAAACATCGATAATAGAACAACTTACTAATATTTTAAAAGATAAATATTCTTTAGGTATAGTTACTAATGATATTTATACAAAAGAAGATGCTAATTATCTAAAGTCGCATTTAGATATAGAGGATGGACGAATAATTGGTGTAGAAACGGGAGGGTGTCCACATACTGCAATTAGAGATGATATTTCTGCTAATGCAAAAGCTATACAGATACTAGAACAAGAATTTAGTCCAGATATTATTTTTGTTGAAAGTGGCGGAGATAATCTCAGTGCTACATTTTCATATGAATTGGTTGATTATTATCTTTATGTTATTGATGTTGCTCAAGGAGCCGATATTCCTAGGAAAAAGGGTGCAGGACTTTTGTTTAGTGATCTACTTATTGTAAATAAAACTGATCTTGCGCCTTATGTCGATGTTAATATTGAGTCTATGGAAAAAGATGTGAAAGAAAATAGGAAAAATAAGCCATATCTTTTTCTTTCTAAAAAAAATAATAGTATAGATGGATTGTATGCATGGATAGAGGCTTTAGTAGCATAATCTAGGTTGTGAATAATTTTGGTTCTAATTTATGGTGTTGATGAATTATCTCTTCAAATAAGGGGTTAAAAATACCTATTTCTTTTGAGGTGTTATTTATATGGTCTATTAATATGTCATCAAGTTCAAAAAGAGCTTGTTGTATTTGAGAAGGCGTTATCTTGGAAATTTTTAGGCTTGTCATAGCAATGTTTATAATATTTTTCTTAGCCCAAAAAAGTAATAAAGTATCTACTCCAAGTCCTATTTCATAAGCATAAGCTGAGAGTATGCAAAGTTCATTGCCTTTAGAATGTTTATTAGCCACACTATCAAAGTATTTTTTAACTATTGATGAAGTTATTGAAAAATTTATTTGTTTAAGGTAATTTTCACCAATATCTTGTGAAGCTTTCGCATATTCATAAGGTAATCTTGCACTGAAAAAATTATCTTCTCTAATTATTAAATTTAGTTGATTTTTTGTAAAGTATTTATAAATATTTCTTATAAATACGAAATCAAAGTTACAGTATTGATCTATAATTAAATTTTCTAAAAATGTTTTTAATTCTAATCTATCTGATACTTTTTCTAATATTATATGTGGCTCTAGACCAAACGAATGAACAAATGCACCATTAGGAAAGCTTCCATCAAGTAGTTGAAGGAAACGACTTATAGCTTTTGTATTAGTGAGAGTGATGTGCTTTTCCATTTGGTCTAAAATATTCTTTGGTTTTAACTATTTGTATTGTTTGATCATTTTTACAAGCTTGGATAATATCATCAAGAGAAATATCATCTAAGACTTTTATGTTATATTCTTCTATACAAATTGGTTGATGTCTATTGCCAATTTCATAAGCAATTTTTGCAAATGATAAGGGATTACTAAAGTTTATCTTATAGATATCATCTTTTAGTCTTCTTACTATAATATTGTAACCATCTTCACAAACTAAAATATCATCATCATGTAGGTGTGTGAAATTTATTTTGATAATAAAATCTACACCATTTTGAGTTGTGGCAGTTAAATTTGGCTTTTGCATATCAAACCAGCTTAATTCAACACTATCATTTGGCTCTAGATTTCTTCTTATTTCTCTAACTTTTTTTATCACGAGCGTATCCTTAAAATAAAAAATATTTTCTAGCCATTGGTAATTCTTGCATATAATCAGCTGTTATAAGATCGCCATTTACTTTTACATCATAAGTTTCTGGGTCAACAGAGACATCCCCTACAAAATTATTCAGTTTCATATCGTGTTTAGTTATTTTTCTTGTATTTTTAACTTCTAAAATTTCTTTTTCAGTATTTAAAGCTTCTTTATTTGATGCTTTTGCTACAAATATGGCACTTGTTTTAGCAGGTGTATTTCCAAAGCTACCAAACATAGGTCTATATATATTTGGTTCTGGAGTAGGGATAGAAGCATTTGAGTCACCTAGCATAGCACTAGCGATAAATCCTCCTTTTATAATGATTTCTGGTTTAACCCCAAAAAATGCTCTATTCCAGAGTACTAAATCTGCCATTTTTCCAACTTCTACACTGCCGACATATTCATCTATTCCACATGCAATAGCTGGATTTATAGTATATTTTGCTATATATCTTTTTATTCTTTCGTTATCATTTCGTTGATTATCTAAATCTAGAGCACCTCTTTGTACTTTCATCGAATGTGCAACTTGCCAAGTTCTAGTAATAGTTTCACCAACTCTGCCCATAGCTTGTGAGTCAGAACTTGTTATAGAAATAGCACCTATATCATGTAATACATCTTCAGCGGCGATTGTTTTGCCTCTAATTCTGGATTCAGCAAAACTTACATCTTCAGGAATTTTAGGGCTTAAATGATGACAAACCATAAGCATATCAAGATGTTCTTCTATTGTATTTTTGGTATATGGTAAGGTTGGGTTTGTACTAGATGGTAAAACAGTTTCAATACCTGTTACTTTTATGATATCTGGAGCATGACCACCTCCAGCGCCTTCACTATGAAAAGTATGAATAGTTCTTCCTTTGAATGCATTTATGGTATTTTCTACAAAACCAGATTCATTTAACGTATCAGTATGAATAGCCACTTGGACATCATAATCATCTGCCACTTTTAAGCAGGTATCTATAGCTTTGGGTGTGCTTCCCCAGTCCTCATGAAGTTTAAGTCCCATTGCACCTGCTTTTATTTGTGATGCTAAAGCTTCATAATTACTAGAATTTCCTTTACCCATGAAACCAAAGTTCAAAGGAAAATTATTTACTGATTCGATCATTTTTTGTATATTGAATTCTCCAGGGGTACAAGTGGTTGCATTTGTCCCAGTATTTGGGCCTGTACCACCACCTATCATTGTCGTTATGCCGCTATGAAGAGCTTCGTCTATTTGTCCAGGAGAAATAAAGTGTATATGAGAATCAATTCCTCCAGCTGTTATTATCTTGCCTTCTGCTGAGAGAATCTCTGTATTAGCGCCTATCTCTAGTCCATTTGTGATACCATCACAGTTATTTGGATTGCCACTTTTGCCAATAGCCGATATTTTTCCATTTTTGATTCCTATATCAGCCTTATAAATGCCTGTATAATCTATGATTATAGCGTTTGTGATAATTAAATCAGCTACTTCATTTCCAGCTGTTGGACTTTGGCTCATTCCATCTCGAATAGTTTTACCACCACCAAACTTACTCTCCTCGCCATAGATTGAAAAATCTTTCTCAATTTCTGCTATAAGTTGAGTGTCAGCAAGTCTAAATCTGTCACCAGTAGTAGGGCCATAGATAGAAGCATATTTTTTCTTACTGATAAAAGCCATCATCTATACTCCTTTAAAAAAATTTCTAAATTGATGAAAGCTCTTTCTTTTACTTTTTCATCATCAAGATACCCCTCAACAAGACCATTAAATCCACTAATATATCTTTTACCAGCATATGCTACTAGCTCAACTTTCTTAATAGAACCTGGTTCAAATCTTACCGATGTTCCACTTAAAATATTTAAGCGCATTCCATAAGCAGATGCTCTATCAAAACTTAGAGCAGAGTTTGTTTCAAAGAAATGATAGTGAGATCCTACTTGAATCGGACGATCGCCATTATTTTTGACATCTATCTTTAACTTTTGCTTCTGGGAATTTAGCTCAATTTCCCCATCATCAATAATGTACTCTCCAGCAATTATACCTTTATTTCTAGTTTGAATAGGATTATGCACTGTAACAAGCTTTGTACCATCATTAAAAGTTGCCTCTGTTTGTACCATTTCGATCATATTAGCTACACCATCGATGACATCATCAGCAGAGAGTACTTTTGTAGCTGCTACCATTAATTCAGCAACGCTTTTTCCTTCTCTAGCACCTTCTATTATAAAACTACTAATAATAGCTATAGCTTCAGGATAATTTAGTTTTAAACCTCTCTGCTTTCTTTCTAGGGCTAGTTTACTTGCGGTATAGATCATTAGTTTTTCTTGTTCACGATTTGTTAAAAACATGACTTTTCCTTAACATTAGTAATAATTTTAGTTACTGTTTTCCCAAGTTAAACTTACCTTTGTCTAACTCTTTTCTATAAAGTTCCCAAACTTTTAAAACTTTAGTTTTTAATGAGTCCATGTTTTTATCATTTAAAACACCAAGAATCATTTTTTTATTCATAGTTAAAGCAAAACTATCTAAGTTTTGTGAGTTTAGAGTCTCTAAAAATGTTTCATTATTTTTTAAGCGTAAATATATTTTTGCAAAGATAGAGTTTTTAGAGTTATGTCTTTTTATATAAGCTTTTAGCTGGTTTCCAGATCTTATATATTTTTCTAAATACTCTATTTCTTCATTTATGTAAAAATGGTTTTTTATAGCTATTGTATTAAAATCAAAGCTTTCAAAGCTTCTTCCGTGACTAAAGATATCTCCATAGAAGAAAGTGGATGATTCATCTATTGTTAGTTTTAATAATTGTAAAAATTTAGACTCTTTATAAAGAATCAACTCATCATTTATAAATTCTATGTTTGAGTTAGCTAGGTTTATCTTTATGTTACTTATCCCAAATTTATTTGTTGATGGATATACTTTTGTTGCGGATTCAGTAGTAATAATTATATCGGAGTTTGATAAGTTTATTTTTGTTGAAATTCTATCTGCTGGAAAAATTCCTTCACCGATATTTAAAAGCTTAATATAGTTTTGTTCTTCATTAAAATGATAATAGCGCGAGGGTAATTTAAGCTTATCTAAGCTTAGGGAATTATCTCTAAAAGATAGCGAGATACTCATATTTAAAAGGCTCTAATAACTTTATCAATAAATCTAACAATAAGGGGTAAGATATCTATGATCTTTATCTTTATTGTTTACGAAATTTATATAATTTTAAATATAATATAAGCTTATCTTTACTTAATCTATTAAATTTTTCAACTCTTCATTAAAATAATATTTATATAATTTTCTATTTAATTAAGTTTGGATATCGAGTTTGAAATATGTAAATAGCTTTAAGGTCTTAGGAAAATTAAATAATCTATGATTTTATTAGGATGTGTTTGTCGACATTATTAATATTAGAGTGTCCACAAAATGCCATGGTTTTATCCATTTCTTCATAGAAAATTTCTAATACTCTATAAGCTCCTTTTTCACCATAAGCACCAACACCGTAAACCATAGGCCTACCAACTAGTCCAGCCGTTGCACCTAGGGCTTTTGCTTTGAGTAAATCTTGCCCAGAACGAATGCCACTATCAATTAAAACCTCAAGTTTTGAATCAACTACATCAATAATTTCTTCTAAAACAGAGATACTTGATGGGGCTCCATCAAGCTGACGGCCTCCATGATTTGATACAGCAATAGCATCAGCGCCAGTATTTTGAGCCATAATAGCATCTTCTGTACTCATGATGCCTTTGATAATCATTGGACCATTCCATTGTTTTTGGACCCATTCAACATCACTCCAATTCAGACTCAAGTCAAACTGCTCATTTATCCATTTACCTAAAGATGCAAAACCACCTTTATTTTCTGCATGATTTAAAATATTTCCAAAGGTTCTATTTGTTGTTTTTAAGATATTTAAGCACCATGGGATCTTTGTACTTAGATTGATTAAATTTTTAATGGTTGGTTTTGGGGGCACCGTTAAGCCATTTCTTACATCAGCATAGCGATTGCCAAGCATTTGTAAATCAGCTGTTAGAACTAATGCGCTACAGCCAGCATGTTTTGCACTTGCTATTAGGTTTGCCATAAACTTTCTATCTTTCATCATATATAACTGAAACCAAAATGGTTTTGTCGTATGTTTGGCTACTTCTTCGGTAGAACAAATAGACATTGTTGATAAAGTAAATGGTATGCCAAATTTTTCCGCAGCCAAAGCAGCATGAATTTCACCATTAGCATGTTGCATACCGAGCAAACCTACAGGAGCAAATGCTAAAGGCATATTATATTCTTGCCCTAAGATTTTAGTTTTTAGTGATCTATGTTGTATATCAGCTAGTACTTTTTGTTTAAAAAGATATTTATCAAAATCCTTTTGGTTATATTTAAGCGTTTGCTGTTTCCATGAACCTGATTCACAGTAGTCAACGAACATTTTAGGAACTTTATGATGATAAACTTTATGCATATCATCAAGGGATATGATTTTTTGTAGATTATCTTTCATTAGATATTTCCAAATAGATTTAATAACTAAATTTCTGTAAATATTTTTTCTTCAGGTAACCTTGATTTAGGCAATTTAGCATTGAAATCATCTTTTGATCTGTATCCTGCTGTAACAATAACAGATGTTCTAAGCTCTTTATCTTGGAGATTAAATACATCATCAATTATATGTGTTTCGATACCTTCCATTGGAGTAGCATCTATCTCTAAAGCAGCTAAGCCAAGTAATATGTTACCAAGACTAATATAAACTTGTTTTTCAGTCCAGTTTTGTAATTCTTTAGGCTTATCCTTATATGCTAATGCAAATTTTTTACGCACGTCTCTTTGCATACTCTCAAATTCAGGAGTAGGGAAGCGACCATCTTTTTTTTCCTGAGCTAAAAGCTCCTCTAGATAAGTATCATCAACCTTGGTTTTTAGACAAAGTACAATAACTAATGCACAATCTTTAATGTTTGTTACATTCTTTGGATGAATGTTCTCTGCAGATTTAGCGATTTTAGCTTTTGCTTGTTCAGATGTAGCTAATATAAAATGCCATGGTTGAGAATTTACACTTGATGGAGTGAATCTAAGAATATCTTTTATTTGTTGGATTTGTTGATCTGTTAATTTCTTTGTAGGATCATAAGCTTTTGTTGTGTAGCGAGTTTTAGCATATTCAACTATATTCATAAGGAAAATAAAAAATTTAAAGTTTTAGTTAGTATATTTTATATAAAAAGAATCAACAATGCTTTTTAGCGCTATAAAAAATTTAAAATTACTAAATATAAATAGCGTAGTTAAAGTTATTTTTGGTACAATGTGCTACTTACTAAAATTTTCTTATGAAAATGTTTATTAATATTGATCAAAATAAAATAAGAATGTCTATACTCTTAACATTCTTTATCTTAATGGGGATGAGTATTGATCTATTTGCGCCATCATTGCCTGGGATTAGCTCTTCATTAAATATTGATGCATCAGTCGCAAAAATGGTTATTTCAATATATCTCATTGGTTATGCGCTAGGAAACTTTATAATTGGTATAATAACTGATGCTATTGGTCGTAGAACCTTATTAAGAATCTCATGTTTATTATTTGTTATAGTAAGTCTCTTACCTCCTTTAATACCTAATGAATATGTATTGTTGACGGTAAGATGCGCACAAGGCTTTTTAATGGGGTCTATGGGAGTACTTAGTCGAGGTGTTTTCTCAGATATATTACCTCCAGAGAAGCTTTTAAAACTTGGTCCAACAATTGGTTTTCTTTGGGGGTTGGGTCCGATTGTGGGTCCTATAATTGGAGGTTTTTTACAAGAATACTTTGGATGGGAAGCTGGATTTTACTTTTTTAGTATAATTACAGCATTAATTACTATTTTTGTTTTTATATATATCCCAGAAACTATAGCAGAGAAAACAGAGTTAAAAATATCACAAGTACGTAGAAACATTATGGAAGTTCTTGCTAATAAAGAGTTTATAAGTTTATGTGTAGCGATGGGTATGGGCTATTCTATGATTATAAGCTTTAACACTTTAGGACCATTTTTAATCCAAAATGTAATGGGTTATTCACCAGCTTATTTTGGTAAATTAGCAATCTTTTTAGGATTTTCTTTTTTACCAGCCCCAATAATTGGTCGTAGGTTACTTGATCATTATTCTGTAAGTAAGATATTTTTTGCGATGACTCATTTTTTTATCTTATTAATACTATTATTTTTTATACTTAGCTACTTTATGCAAGATAGTATTATTCTACTTATTATAGCTACAATGACTGTTTATTTTGTCTGTGGATCTGTTTTTCCGCTTTCAATGGGTAAAGGTATTTCAATGTTTAGACATATATCAGGAACTGCTGCGGCTATGATGTATCTGATAAATATGTCTATATCAAGCTTGGTAGCATTTATTCAGGGTTATTTACATGCTAATACTATTACTAATATCATAGCAATATACTTAGTATTGATGTTTGTTATAGTTGGATTATATTGGTATAAAATAAAAGATCTTTAATATTTGCGATGGTAAAAATAATCCTAAAGTTTTTTAATCACACAATTATTAGGTAGATAGTCTTCTCTTATTCCTGATCCATAGGCTGTACATTCCCATGCCACTATGTTTTTATCATTGTTTCGTTTGGGAGAAAGATAAATATAACCTATTCCATTTACTATCTTTTTCCCAGTATAGCCTATATCTATTTGTATTTGATGTGTGTTTTGTTTAATGGATGTAAACTCAGGTAAATTATTAATCTGATGAGTATCTTTATCAAAAATTAAGTCATCAACTATATTTTTCATAACTTCATCATTCTCTTGTATTATATTAGAAAGACTGTTGAATAAATCTTTCAATTTCTATGAATAGGAATATTTTTGCTATTTTTAGTAAAAACTTAGCC
>NZ_JAWUZH010000032.1:0-25974 GCF_036281795.1 Francisella sp. 19S2-4 | reverse complement strand
TTTAAGGCTAAGTTTTTACTAAAAATAGCAAAAATATTCCTATTCATAGAAATTGAAAGATTTATTCAACAGTCTTTGTAATATCAACTCCTCACTTAGGATATGTTACAGATACAAACTATGACTTATATTTCAACCAGGCGGTTGAAAATATTAAAGCTTTTATATCTGGTAACCCTATTAGAGTTATAAATTAAAAATGTAGATCAAGAAAGAGGATCAATTAGCTTTTTCTTTTCACTGCTAAATCACATAAAGCTATCATCGCTTTTTTATAATCTGAATCTGGTATGAAACTTATCGCTTCTTTAGCTAAATCAGCATATTGGCAAGCAACTTTATAAGAATACTCTACTGCACCACTATCTTTAACTATAGATACGATCTCATTTATATTATACTGACCATTTTCAATTGCTTTTTTTAGAATACCTTGCTTTTCCTGATCAATATTTGCAAGAGCATAGATTGTAGGTAAAGTCATCTTACCTTCATCAAGATCATCGCCTATGTTTTTACCTAAGCTTTCAGCATCTGATACATAATCTAATACATCATCAGCTATCTGAAATGCATTACCTAGATAAACACCATAATCTTTAATATTCTCTTGATACTGTAAATATTTATCTTTTTCTAGACTAATAACTCCAGCTAGCTCACAAGCTGCTTCAAAAAGTTTTGCTGTTTTACAATATATAACATTTGTATAGTCTTTCTCTGTAAGCTCTGAGTTTCTAGCGTTTAGAAGTTGCAAAACCTCACCTTCAGAAATTTTATTTGTTGCATCTGCCAATATTTGCATAATCTGCATATTATCCAATCCAACCATCATCTGAAAAGCTCTTGAATATAAGAAATCTCCCGTTAAAACACTCGCTGCATTACCGAAAACATTATTTGCCGTTTCCTTACCTCTACGTAATTCAGAATCATCTACAACATCATCATGCAATAATGTTGCAGTATGTATAAACTCTATAATAGCAGCACATGCTAAATGATTATTGCCCTGATAACCTAATGCTCTTGAAAAAAGCATAACTAAAAGAGGACGTAATCTTTTACCTCCACTATTTATAATATAATGACTAATTTGATTAATAAGAACCACGTCTGAAGAAAGAGAATCTATAATAAACTGATTATTATTTTTTATATCATCTTCAATAAGAATCTGAATATCTTTAAGCTTTTGCATTGTAAAAAAAATAGATAATTAATTAGACTTAAGAATAAAGTAGCATAGTATATTTATCAATATAATATTAATAAATTATTATTAATCATCATTTAATTTCTTAAAATGCTTTAATATTTGTTCATCTTGATGTGTTAGTTTTGTATCTTTTGCATCTACTGCACTATCAAAACCTTTAACGAATTCTTGAGAATTTTCTTTATTCATTTTAATTAATTTCTTAAGGCTTTGTTCGTATTGAGCAGCTATAATCATACCAACTTCATAAGAGTCTTGATCAGATATCTTATCATAATCAGGTTTCTTATCTAAAATTGTATCATCAAATCCAGACATAAAGTCTTTTTTAACTAATTCGTTATTCATAGCATCAAAACTTTTATGAGAAATTTTACCTAATGCTTGACCTATTTCATAAGGGCTATATGTAAGTTTTGTCTTACTATCTGCAAAAGTATTACTAAAAATTGCAAACATTAATACAAATAAGAAAATTTTAAATGTCTTTTTCATTACTAAATCACTTTGAAATTACTAAGTATATTATTAGGTATTCTAACATAAGCACTAATAAAGTTTATAGTTTGTTTTAGGCTTGCTTTAAAATAGTTTCTGAAGATATATTTTTGTAATATAAGTATTGAAGTATCTGAATAAACACTAAGATAAACATACAGCAAGAGACTAAAAGAGATACAATAGGCCAATTCAAGAAAATAGCACTGTTTATATCACATAAAATATTCACAGCTAAAAGCCCTAAATAAAAAATACTAAATCCTTGAGCATCTCCTTGAAGATAGTTTTTACAAATTTGTGGAAGATAATAAATGTTATAAATCACACCACTTATTGAACCACACCATAACAGATATGTTTCATTTAATTTTATTGAAAAAATTATTAATGCTATAAGTAATAAAAATATTAAGATACATAAGGTGTGTATAAGCATTTTTTTATCTCTTCTATCATTTAATATTTGAAATTGCTGAATCGTTAAAAAGCCTAATAAAAATATATCTATTAATACATACTGCCACTGTAACTTAAAGCCAATTGCATAAATTAAATCTAGGGCGTTGGCAAATATCATAAGAGAATGAGTCCAAAGACTAATTTCAAATGTTTTATGTTTAAATTGATTATGAATAGTTTGTGGTAAGAAATGCACAAAATAAAGTACTAATGATATATTTAAAGTTATATAACCAAAATTTTCCAATGTTGATCTCCTATTATTTTATTAAATAATAGAAGTTTGAGTGATGAACCTTAATATAAAGATATCAAACAAACTCCCTACGCTAATATTAATTAGATCAGGTTCAAAGGGTTATTCTCAGCTAAATAAGCACCCCCGCTGTATCAAGAATTACTATATCATAATTTTATTTAATTTAATCTATTTTTAACTGAAAAATTAAAGCATCACTATAGCTGCCATTATTTTTTTTATAATAGTTCTTACGAATTGATATCTTTTTAAAACCAAGCTTGCTATACAACTTAATAGCAATATGATTATTAATATCAACTTCTAAAAAAACTTCTTGAATATTTTGTTTAGATAAAAGTACAAAAGATTCTTTAAGAATTGTATATCCTAAACCTTGATTTTTACTAAACTTATCTACACAGATATATAAAAGCTCGGCTACTTCAAAAATACTACTAAAAATAACTACCGCTTTAAGTTCATTTTGATCAAGTAAGCCTAAAACCAAATATTGGTCTAAAGAATCCAGAATCTGCTGATCTGACCAGCTAAAACTACTATCTGATAATCTTATAAGACTAATTATTTTGTCAAAATATAAATTATCTAACTTTAAAATCTGCATACTTATATAATTGAGATAATATATTCTTTTTACTTTGATAACTTAGTAAATCACTAGCATTTATAATAAAATCCTTTTCAAAAAGATTTATTTCATTTGAAATATCTTGAAGATCTAGAGATTCAATTTTATAAAGATTAACTTTTGAGTTAAAAAATAAACTCTCCGTAATATTCTTTAAAAACTCAAGATTCAGGTTATTTACTAAGAAAATATTAATAACCTTATTACTCTCAATGTTATTTGTATAAATTAAAGATTTATTATCTAAATGCTCTGGCTCATCTTCGATAACTTCCAATGTCTCTTGATAATCATTTATGCCAAGCTGTGATTTATGTATAGTTTTATATTGAGGCTTTAACTCCCAAATATCCAAATCAAAAACATCTCTTAGCTGATCTTCAAAATTCATTACTTTTTCTCTAATCTTTCAACTAATTTTTTTGGAAAAGAGTATTCTTTAAGTTTAACTGATTTTCTAAGCCTATTAACCTCAGAAGGAGTAAGCTCTAATGTTTTTCCTCTAGATACATACTTTGGTAATATAATATCTCCAAACCTAACTCTAGTTAACCTACTAACAGTCGCGCCTACTGCTTCAAACATTCTTCTAACTTCTCTATTTCTACCTTCAGAAAGAGTCACATAATACCAAAGATTAGCCCCTTCACCACCAGAGAATCTTATATGATTAAATTTAGCTAAACCATCTTCAAGCTCAATACCTTCTTTAAGCTTTTTGATTGTTTCATCAGACAGCTGCTCCCCAAAGACTCGTACTGCATACTCTCTTTCTATTTCATAAGAAGGATGCATCAATTTATTAGCAAGATCCCCATCTGTAGTAAAAAGCAACAATCCTGTAGTATTTATATCTAAGCGTCCTACCATTATCCAGCGAGACCCAGCTAATTTAGGTAAAGAATCAAAAACAGTTTTTCTATCTTTTTCATCCCTACTAGTACATACTTCACCTTCTCTTTTGTAGTATATAATAACTCTAGGTCTAGTCATTGGCTGGCCATATAAATGTAAAGCCTTACCATCGAAACTTATCTTATCATTATCAGTAGCCTTATCTCCTAGAGTGGCAACTTTTCCATTAACTCTGACTCTACCTTGCCCAATAAACTCTTCTATTTTTCTTCTAGATCCAATTCCATATTTAGCTAATATTTTTTGTAGCCTTTCAGGAGTTTTTTCTTCAAATCTATTTAACTTGCTCATTATTAATATCTCCCATATCAGCTTTTGAAAAGAACTGGTTCATATCATTATTATTGTAGTCACTAGACGATAAAATAAGCTTAATTATTGCTATTTCATCTTTATTATTAGCATATTCAGCTAACTTAAGCCTTAATTCTAAGACTTGCTTATTATAGAAAAACTGCTTATCATCTTTCATACCATAAATAATTTTATAACATTTTTTATACTCTTTTCTTTCAAAATACATTTCTGCTATTCTTAGCTCCGCAGATCGATAATTTGTTCTAAACTTACTTGCTCTTTGCATAAGTTTTAAAGCTTGGTCTTTTTTTCCTTGTTTATAAACACACTCTGAATATAAGAATAAAGTCTGTGCCATATCATCATTATTTGACAAGTATAATGACTTATCAAATAATTTTTCAGCCTGTTCATAGTCACCTTTTTCTTTACATAAAAATTGAGCATAAAAATTTATAGCTTCAAAGTCTTTTGAATGATCATCCGCAGTATCTTTATAATATTTCTCTGCAACAGAGTTTACTCCTATAGCTTGATAATAGTATCCAGCAGCATATCCAACTATCGCTAGATTATAACCATGCTCTTTTTGTAAATCCTGAGCACGTATTAGCCTATCTTTTGCCATATCCAAATAACCTTCACTAGCATATGTAATTGCTAACTCAGCATACAATTGAGTAGCTTTTTTATAATTGGCTTTTTTTTGTGTATCATTTGGAAGTGTATATTCTGCAGTATTACCATCTACAAGATCATTTGATTTATTTTTATTTTGCTGGAAACCTTCCTGAGATGCGGCTTGTTGTGTTTTTGATCCAGAACTTGCACATGCAGATAAGGCGCCTGCTAGAATAGCCAAAGTTATAATCTTTTTAAGATTAATTTGCATTAGTATCTCCAATCTTCTTCAAATATCTTTCTTTTCTTTTAGTTTTATCCATTACATCGCCAGCAAGTTGCCCACAAGCAGCATCAATATCATCTCCACGAGTTTTTCTTATAGTCGTTACAAAACCATTATGTTGTAAATATTCTTTAAATTTATGAATTCTATTTCCACTAGGTTTTTTATATGGAGTTCCTGGATAAGGGTTAAAAGGAATTAAATTTATTTTAGCAGGAACATCTCGAGATCTTAATAACTCAACAAGCTCTTCTGCATCAGATAAGTTATCATTAATTTCCTGCATCAATGTATACTCAAATGTTATATGCTTATGAGGACCTTTTTCGGCATATAATTTACATGCTTCTAATAATTCATCTATATTATACTTTTTATTAATCGGTACAATCTCATTTCTAAGCGTATCATTTGGAGCATGTAATGATACTGCTAATGATACTCCAGATTGCTCAAGCAAATCATATATTCTAGGGACTACTCCTGAGGTACTAAGTGTTACTTTACGACGCGATAGTCCATAAGCTAAGTCATCCATCATAATATCCATAGCTGGAACAACATTCTCAAAATTCATAAGAGGCTCTCCCATACCCATCATAACAATATTTGTTACAGTAAAGTCATGTTCGCCATTATTCTTTGATAATGTTCTAGCTGCAATCCAAAGTTGAGCTATTACTTCTGCTGATGATAGATTTCTATTAAAGCCTTGTTTACCTGTTGAACAAAAACCACAATTTAAAGTACATCCTACTTGAGAAGACACACATAATGTCCCTCTGCCTTCTTCAGGTATAAATACTGTTTCAACAGCACTACCTCCAACATCTATTAACCACTTATGTGTACCATCTTTAGATGCTTTACTGAATACAACTTTAGGAACAACTATCTCTGACTGCTGTTTTAATTTAACGCGTAAATTTTTCCCCAAGTCTGTCATAGCATCAAAATCTATAACACCTTTTTTATGGATCCATTTAAAAACTTGTCTAGCATGAAACTTCTTTTCACCAATAGAAATAAAAAAGTCTTCTATAGCTTTCTGATTAAGGCCTAATAAGTTTACTTTTTCTTGTTGCATAAATATCTCTTAAAAATTCTATAAAAGGTTATTCGTTATAACCAATATCTCCCGGTAAAATATTATCATTTTCATTAGTCAGATTAGCAAAGCTAGCAAACTGACCGTCGAATCTTACATGAACAGCTCCTATTGGTCCATTACGCTGCTTGCCTATGATTATTTCACCCAAGTTTTTATTATCTTCTTTGTCTTTATTATAAACTTCATCTCTATAGATAAACATAATCAAATCAGCATCTTGTTCAATTGCTCCAGATTCTCTTAAATCAGACATCATAGGACGCTTATCCTTACGATCATCTACAGCCCTATTTAATTGAGATAACGCTATTACAGGTATATTAAGCTCTTTTGCTAAAGCTTTTAATGATCTTGAGATTTCAGATACTTCAAGAGTTCTATTTGTCTCATAACCTGGAATTTTCATCAACTGAAGATAATCTATCAAAATCATCGATAATCCATCATGCTCATTATACAACCTACGAGCTCTAGAACGCATTTCTGCTGGAGTCAAACTAGATGTATCATCAATATATAAAGGCATCTCACTAAGATCTTTCATTGCTTTAGTAATCTTTACCCAATGAGCATCATTTAATCGATTACATTCTTTTAAAAGATTCATCTCAACTCGAGCTTGGCTTGCTAACATCCTTGTTACAATATCTTCTGAAGGCATTTCTAAACTAAAAACCAATACAGGTTTTTCAGAAATTTTTGCAACATTTTGAGCAATGTTAATACCAAGAACTGTTTTACCCATAGATGGTCTAGCTGCTATAATTCCTAAGTTAGCTCTTTGCAAACCTGAAGTCATTTTATCTAAATCTATAAATCCAGTCGATGCCCCTGTTAAGCCAGTACCTGAATCAACTATGGCACTCATACGATCAACAAGTTTTGGAATAACAGATTTTATAGACTCAGGACCTTTAGTAAGAGTTTCTCTTTCTTTGGCGATATCTAGAATTCTACTTTCAGCATAATCAATTACTTCATCTGGATTTTTTGAGTCCGCTGAATATATTTTCTGAACAATATCATTTACACTATTTTGCAAACTTCTAAGTTTAGCTTTATCTTTAACGATATTTGCATAAATTTTAATGTTTGATACTGATGGTGTATTTGCTGCTAAATCAACAATATATGACTCTCCACCAGCTTGATCCAACAATCCTTCAGTAGCTAGATATTCACTTAGAATTAAAACATCAAAAGGTGTGTTTGCTTGATTAAGAGTATTAATTTGCTTATAAATAATTCTGTGTTTTTTATCAAAGAAATCTTCAGTTAAAAGCAAATCCTCAACTAACTCTATATTTTGATTATTTAAAAGTATATTACCTAAGATAGCTTTTTCTGCTTCAAGTGAATAAGTAGTCTCAGCAGCTTTAAATTGATAATCCATAGACTTCAAAAACCCTTATTTAAATACAAAAAAACCATGCCTAACACATGGTTTTTATATTTATCAAGATATATGTGTTAGTTAATTATTATAAAACTAACTTTGCATAGCTACAACATTTACTTTAATGTCTGCATCTACATCTGTGTAAACATGAATTGATAATTCAAATTCACCAATACTTCTAATAACACCTTCTGGCATACGAACCTGGCTCTTCTCAATCTCTTTACCAGACTCTTTAGAAACAGCTTCAGCAACTTCTGCAGTACCAACTGATCCAAATAGTTTACCACCATCACCAGCTTGAGCTTCGATAGTATAAACTTTATCTTTGATAGAATCAGCTGTAACAACAGCAGCATCAAATCTAGCTTTTTCAGCTTTTTCTAATTCAGCTTTTTGCGCTTCAAAAACTTCAATATTTGTTTTTGTAGCTTGAACAGCTTTACCAAAAGGGATAAGGAAGTTTCTAGCATAACCAGGTTTTACATTTACGATATCACCTAATACACCAAGATTTTCAACTTTTTCTTTTAAAATAACTTGCATTGTAATCAACCTCCGGTATTAATTAAAGTGACGATCACAGTATGGTAATAATGCTAAGAATCTAGCTCTTTTAATAGCTGTAGACAATTGTCTTTGATACTTAGCAGACGTACCTGTTACACGACTAGGAACAATCTTACCAGTTTCAGTAATATAAGCTTTTAACTTATTTACATCTTTATAATCAATTTCTTTTACGCCTTCAACAGTGAAACGGCAAACTTTACGACGACTCATTTTGAAATACCCCTATTAAATTACTTCTTTTTCATTTGATTGCATCATTATAGATGGCTCAACCACAGCTTCTTTTTGAGAAATTATTAAACGACGTAATATAGCATCGTTATACTTTAAAGACTCTTGAAGCTTTTCTAATGATTCTGTATCACACTCAACGTTAAATAATACATAGTGTGCTTTGTGAAGTTTTTCTATAGGATAAGCTAATTGACGACGTCCCCAATCTTCAAATCTATGAATTTTTCCACCTTTCTCTTCAATAATGCCACGATATTTGTTAAGCATTGTTTCTAGCTGATCTGATTGATCAGGGTGAATCATTAATACGATTTCATAATGTTTCATTTTATAAACTCCTTACGGTTTATCATTTTCTTAAGTTTTTTTACTGATAAGCTATACAAATATATCTGCATAGCAAAGAGCAAGAAAAAATTATACTAGCATTTATTATTAATAGCAATCCATTTATTTAGTATATTTAACGATACAATTTTTAGGCATTAAGAATTGTGATATTTTCTTATCAGTGATAACTAAACAAGTCCAAATTATATATGGATCTTCTACCTTATCTCTAAACTTAACATATGGTGTCAAAACTATACCACCTCTACCCAAATATTTATCATCTAATCTTGCTATAATTTCTCCATTATCTCGTATAGAAATATTTTGATACTTAATATTTTGATACTTCTTATTCGTAGATATATTTGTAAGAGAATATAACCCATTTTTTGATTTCTCTTTCTCTACACTCCCATTACCATAAACCAACTCTGTACTAACTACAGTTTTTAATAGATCTAATTTTGAAAGATTATTAGATACTCTTGAAGTATAGTTATGGTTTAAATAGATATAAAATATTGAAACAATAATAATCACTGTAAATATAACTAACAGTATAATCTCCTTAGATCCAAAGCCTTTATTTTTTACAAGCAATTTGATGCCCCTACTGTTAAAATAATATTACAAGTCTTAAAATTTTGCTTTTATCAATAGCAAAATCTAATACAAGGTTAAAACTATGCTAGAAAAGATCTCAAAGTTTGAAAATTTTTTAACACAACTTCAAAAAAATATTACCACAGCACTAGAAAATTATGAAACTAATAATAAAAAATTCATAAGTGATCAATGGCAAAAACCAGATACTCCTGATCAAAAGCTTAAAGGCTATGGTAACTCAATGATAATTGAAGGAGGAGAAGTTTTTGAAAAAGGTGTTGTAGCGTTCTCTAGAGTACATGGAGAAGCTTTACCTCCATCAGCTACAGCCAAAAGAAAAGAACTTGCGGGTAAATCATTTATAGCGACAGGTGTTTCTCTTGTCATACATCCTCGTAACCCTTTCGTACCGACATCTCATGCAAATTTTAGAATTTTTGTTGCTGGGGCTGATACTGAAAATCCTATCTGGTGGTTTGGCGGCGGTTTTGATTTAACTCCTTATTACCCATTTGAAGAAGATGCTATACACTGGCACCAAACAGCTAAAGATACCTGTGATAAACATGATAAAAGCTACTATCCTAAATTTAAAGAATGGTGTGATGAATACTTCTATCTAAAGCATCGTGATGAATGCCGTGGTATTGGTGGATTATTTTTTGATGATTTCAATGATAAATCCTTTGATGAATGTTTTAAGTTTGTAATAGATTGTGCGAACTCATACTTAGATGCTTATTTACCAATAATTCAAAGAAGAAAAAATATAAAATATACGCAAAAACATAAAGATTTTCAGCTTTATCGTAGAGGCCGATATGTCGAGTTTAATTTAGTATTTGATAGAGGTACTATTTTTGGTCTACAAAGTGGTGGTCGCACAGAGTCTATACTCTCATCTATGCCTCCCATGGCAACCTGGAAATATAATTGGCAACCTGAAATTAATTCAGAAGAAGCTGCAATTTATGAGTATATTAAGCCTAGAGATTGGTTAAATTGATTTGAGCTAGAACTACTTTTCTAAATTAGCTTCTAGTTGAATATTAAGCTCAATATCTTTTCCGAGCTCATTAGAGTACTTACTAATACCAAACTCTTCTCTGTTTAATAGAGTAGTAGCACTAAAACCAATAGTTTGCTTTTTCTCAAAATTTAACCCTGAACCATTAAATTTAACATGCAAAATGACATTTTTTTTGACTCCATGCAATGTTAAGTCACCTTTTAAATCAAAATCTTTTTTATTTTTACTGACATTTATAATATCAGTACTAACAAATGTCGCTACAGGATATTTTTTAACATCAAAAAAATCATCTGATAATAAATTTTTATCTAATTGTGATATCCCTGTGCTTAGATGCTTAATAGGTATTGTTAAATTGACTGAATCATTTTTAATATTATTAGGATCAAACTCAACCTGCCCCTTTATGTATGGAAATTTTCCAGATACAGTTGAAAATCCAAAATGCTCAATTTGCCACTGAACTGATGTATGTAAAGGGTCAATATTATATGTTTTTGACTCTGCATACGCAGGAATTGATATTATTACTATAAGTAAGGCTAACAATAACTTCATAAACCCCTCCTCGATAATATAAAGATTACTATTAAATTATAACAATAAACCTCTTAACATAATCAATTATTTCATTTCTAAATAGCTTATAAATAGTTAGTTATGTTAAAATTGCAGAAAAATAACAGAAAAGACTCTATATGAAAGTAAATTTTTGTGCAGGTCCTGCTGTAGTACCTAGTTCTATTATACAAACTCTTCAGCAAATGATGACTAACTATAAAGATACTGGCGTCTCTTTATTATCTATATCTCATAGAGATAAAGTTTTTGATGAGGTTCATGAAACTATACAAAAAGATCTAAGAAGTCTTTTAAACATACCAGATAATTATTCAGTCCTATTAATGCAAGCTGGCGCTACTGCTCAGTTTGCTGCTATCCCTATGAACTTATCAGATAAGTATAAAAATGCTCTATATATATGTAGTGGTCAATGGTCTGAAAAAGCAGCACAAGAAGCAGAAAAATTTATCGAGGTTACTGCTGTTAAGTATAACTCTGATATAACAGACAATTTCATATCAAATAAATATGACTATATATACTATACAGATAATGAGACAGTTGATGGTTTTCAAATTAACAAACTTGCTAAATCATGCAATACAGAACTAGTCTGTGATATGTCATCAAGCTTTTTATCAAAACCTATAAATATTTCAGATTATGGTTTAATATATGCTGGTGCTCAAAAAAATGCTGGAATACCTGGATTAACTATAGTTATAGTTAAAGACTCTTTGATACAACAAAAGACAAACATTCCTGTAGTTTTTGATTACTTTATTACTAAAAAATCAAACTCTGTTTATAATACTCCTTCTGTTATCTCATGGGTAACATTTGAACTTACTCTTAAGTATCTAATTAATAATTATGGTAACTTAAGTAAAGTAGAAGAGTTTAGCAATCAAAAAGCATCTCTACTTTATAATGCTATAGACAACTCAAAAATATATAAAAATGATATTAAACCAGAGTATCGTTCGAATATGAACATTATCTTTCACCTACCTACAGAAGAGTTAACTAATAGCTTTTTATCAATAGCTGATAAAAAAGGCTTCTATGGTCTTAAAGGACATCGCAATATTGGTGGCTGTAGAGCAAGCTTATATAACGCAGTGTCTCTTGAGGATGTAAGAAAACTAGTTAAATTTATGCAGGATTTTGAAAATGAACAGTTCTAAGATTATTACAATTGATGGACCTAGCGGCGTTGGTAAAGGCACTTTAGCAAAAGCTCTTGCAAAACATTTAAACTATAAATTACTTGATAGTGGTGCAATTTATAGATTAGCTGCTCTTCACTGCTATAAAAACAATTCTAACCTTGAAAATGAATCACAAGTACAGCAAACTCTAAAAAACTTGAATATACACTTTAGAATTGAAGATAACATAGTTAAAGCTTTTCTTAATAATGAAGATGTAACTAAGGAAATTCGTAGTGAGCAAACAGGTATGCTTGCTTCAAAAGTTGCAGCGTACCCTTCTGTAAGAGATATCTTATTAAATAAACAAAGAGATTTTGCAACAGAGCAAGGATTGGTTGCTGACGGTAGAGATATGGGTACAGTAGTCTTTACTAATGCTAAATATAAATTCTTTCTTGATGCTGATACAAGAGTAACAGCTAAAAGAAGGTTTGATGAATTAGAGGCTAAAGGATTAAAGCCAGACTTTAATAAAATCTTAGCAGATATAGAAAAAAGAGATTTTCAAGATCGTAATCGTAAGACTGCTCCTCTAAGACCTGCTGATGATGCAATAATTATAGATACATCAAACTTATCTATAAAAGAAGTCTTTGATACTGTAATATCAAAAATACAATCTAGCTAAATAAATTCAGAAATATTAATTGATTAGACAATTCTTAGTAAGACTATTAGAACCCTACTTTTATCACTTGGCCATTAGCTATACCAGCTACTGATTTTAAATAGGCTTGAGCCACCTCTTTAGCTTTCGCAGGTTTATACCCAACAAAAAATGGACCATACTTACCTAGAGCTTCTTCAACTACTGTAGGACTTACTGCATTAATTCGAAAGCCTTTATACTCTAAAGTAGCAGCTCTAACAAACCCTTCTAAACCTGCATTTACTGTTGCAGCTATACTTCCCATAGCTATTGGCTCAACATTTAAAATTCCAGTAGTCAATGTAAAAGAACCACCTTTATTAATATATTTAGCACCAATTTGAACAAGGTTTATCTGCCCTAAAAGTTTATTACTTAAACTTAAATCCCAGTCTTGTTGCTCAATCTCTTGTATACTTTTAAAAGCAACTTTTCCTGTAGTAGAAACTAAAGCATCAAAACTACCTACTTTTTCAAATAGATTTTTAATAGAACTAGGATCTTGTATATCTACAGAAAAATCAGTTTTCTCGCCAGAGAAACTAACTGTAACAACATCATATCCAGCTACTTTAAGGCTTTCATATGTTGCAGACCCTATAGTTCCAGAGGCTCCTATTAAAATAACTTTTTTCATTATTATTTAGACTCTAAGTATTTTAGTAAGTTTTCTGGCGAAGATTCTCCATATGGATCATCATTTGCATTATCGCGCTTACCAGGTTCTACAAACATCTTCTCAATTTCACCATTGTTTACGATCATAGCATATCTCCATGATCTTTTACCAAAGCCAAGATTTGATTTATCTACTAACATATCTAGAGCTTCTGTAAATTCACCATTTCCATCAGGAATTGGTTTAATATTTTTAACACCTTGTGACTGAATCCATTTATTCATGACAAAGCTATCATTAACTGAAAGAACATAAATTTCTTCAATTCCAATCTCTTTAAATCTAGCAGCATTATCTTCAAATCCAGGTAACTGATAAGTTGAACAAGTTGGAGTAAATGCTCCCGGCAATGAGAAAACAATCACTCTTTTATTATCAAAAATATCTGCTGATGTTACATCTTGCCATCTAAATGGATTAGAACCACCAATACTTTCATCTCTTACTCTAGTTTTAAAAGTTACATTAGGTACTCTTTTAGTCATACTCAACTCCTTGTTTTTTTAAAGTTCACTATATATTGTATAAGTATAAAACTTAATTTAAAATATATAATACTTATCATTGCCATAAGATTTAGTTATATGAATACTCGCACACTTGAATATATCATTTCTGTATATGAGACCAAAAGCTTTATTACAGCATCTGAAAAGTGTTTTGTTAGTCAACCAGCACTAAGCATGCAAATCAAAAAATTTGAAGAATATATTGGTGTGCGGATTTTTGAAAGAGGATCTAAACAAATCTTAGTAACCAAGCCAGGTATTAAAATAATTAATCAAGCATATAAAATCCTTGATGAAGTTAACAACCTAAAAAGAATATCAAACTTACTACTTGATAATGATAAAATAAGAATATCAATAGGTGCTTTTCCGACATTATGTCCATACTTAATGCCAAAGATATTACCTATAATAAAGCAAGAAATACCAAATATAAGTATTTCTGTAATTGAAGAAAAAACTAATATACTAGTAGATCTGCTTGATCAAGGTAAAATAGATTTTGCACTTTTAGCAACTCCAACAGATAATCACCAATTTAAAAGAAAAACAGTTTTAAAAGATAAGTTTTATGCTGCCATATCTAAAGATAATCCAGTATCAAAAAATAAAAGTATTTGCGTCAAAGATCTTGTTAAAGAAAACTTAATGATTCTTGATGAAGGGCACTGTCTTCGCGATCAAACCTTAAAACTTTGTCAACTAGATGATTTTAACAATAGAGATTTCAAAGGTAGTAGTTTAGAAACATTAAGGCAAATGGTATCTATAAATGAAGGTGTTACTTTAATTCCTAAAATAGCCTGCACTAAGTCAGAAAATATCAAATATATAACTGTAGATAATGCTGATTTCTATAGAGAGATAGATTTAGTTATGAGAAAAAGCTCTGTATATGGAGATATTTTTGAAACATTAGTAAAAATAATTTCAAAAAACCATTAGAAACAAAGATTTTTATTTAGTGTTAGTACTTTCAAATATTTTATCCGCTGATTTAGCAACGAACCCTTGATATAGTTTACCATTACTATCTTTATAGCGTTTTGCAAACTCATAGTAGCAAGATGGAATCTGTTTTGTACCATCATCAAAAGCAACTTCTGCTAAGCCTGACATTGTGCTTGATTGCTCTAATAAATCTTCTTGAGAGCCTTTAACTTCACCACCTGATGAGTTAAGTTTAAAACCATTTTCTTTAAGAAAATGATTAACCTCAGAAACTTCATTAAAGTTTCTAAGTTGATTAATAAATACTGTAAAGTGATTAGCTCTAAACCCAAAAGCATAAAACCAAGCAGCATATTCAGATTCATCAAGAAGTTTCTTGTATTCCTCATACTTTATTAGCCAACTAATGCCTGATAATAGAAGTTTATCTGGATTATTAATCAAATCTTGGGGAATAGCATCTACGCATTTTTTAAGTGTTTCTTGCAATTCCTTAGAAAACTCTTTTGTTAAAAGCTGACTAATAAAAACCTTAGGTTCATTTTCATCATTATGCTCAAGATGTATAGCCTTTAATTTTTTCACCTCGAAATCATAATTATTACAAACCTTATAACCTCTAGAAATAAAAGCTTTTGCTAATTGATGAATATTTATCCTATCATCATCTAAAGTCCTTAAAGCAATATGATCATTTTCAGGTTTTTCACCATTTTCAACAAAAAGATCATAAATTTCTTTTGCATGTGGATTATCAGCTATATATTGATCCCATAATTTCTCTAAAATATCAATGCTCATAACAACTACTCCTCTAGATTAAATTTAATACCTTGTGCTAATGGTAAATCTTTACCATAATTAATAGTATTTGTCTGTCTACGCATATATGCTTTCCAAGCATCTGAACCAGCTTCACGCCCTCCTCCAGTATGCTTCTCTCCTCCAAAAGCGCCTCCAATTTCAGCTCCTGAAGTACCAATATTTACATTTGCAATACCACAATCACTACCTAAGCT
Organism: Francisella sp. 19S2-4; assembly: GCF_036281795.1. Classification (NCBI taxonomy): domain Bacteria; kingdom Pseudomonadati; phylum Pseudomonadota; class Gammaproteobacteria; order Thiotrichales; family Francisellaceae; genus Francisella; species Francisella sp. 19S2-4. Next base: position 9,912 of record NZ_JAWUZH010000032.1, on the reverse strand, counting down.
AGATAAAAATCTCTCAGCATTTTGTAGATTGTCTGTGAAGATAGAACTTGATAAGCCATATTTTACTGAGTTATTTAGCTCTATTGCTTCTTCAATATTTGAATAAGACATTATATATAGTATTGGACAAAAATTTTCTTCTGCAACTATTGGCATATTAGGGTTAGCTTCAATAATTGTTGGCTCTACAAAAAATCCTTCTTTTTCAATTTTTTTGCCACCAGCTAAAACTTTGCCTCCCTGCTTAACAGCTTCAGCAACAGTCTTAGAAAAATTATCAACTGATGCTTGATCAATAACTGGACCCATCAAGTTACTCTGATCTAGAGGGTCACCAACTTTTATTTGCTTATACGCATTGACCATTTTTTCTACTACTAAATCATAAATTGATTCATGTACAATCAATCTTCTTAAAGATGTACATCTCTGCCCAGCTGTACCTACGGCTCCAAAAACAGCAGCGGGAATAGCAAGCTTTAAGTTAGCAGTTTCATCAATAATAGTCGCATTATTACCGCCTAATTCTAAAATACTCTTACCAAATCTCTTAGCTACTTGCTGACCAACATCTTGACCAACTTTTGTAGAGCCAGTGAAAGATACTAAATTTACTCTCTCATCATTTACTAAAAGTTTAGAAACTTCTATCTCTTTTGAAATTACTGTATGAAAAATTTCAGGAAAATTATTTTCTTTGATTACCTTTTGGCAAATATTATGCACAGCAATAGAACATAACGGAGTCTTTTCAGATGGCTTCCAAACAACAGTATTACCACAGATCACAGCAATAAAAGCATTCCATGACCATACAGCTACAGGGAAATTAAAAGCTGAGATTACACCCACCACTCCCAAAGGATGCCATTGTTCATACATACGATGATTATCACGTTCAGAGTTCATCATAGCACCATAGAGCATTCTTGATTGTCCAACTGCAAAGTCTGCCATATCAATCATTTCTTGAACTTCGCCATCGCCTTCTTGCTTAGATTTACCCATTTCTAGAGAAACTAAACTTCCTAAGTGATCTTTATTTTTACGTAGCTCTTCACCTATTAAACGTACAAGCTCTCCTCTTTTAGGAGCAGGTACTTGACGCCATTGCTTAGCAACAGCTGATGCTTCACAAATAGCTTGTTGCATAGTTTCTAAGCCATGATTCTTTACTTTAGCTAAGAGCTTGCCATCTGCAGGGCTATATGTTTCGATAATATTACTATTATCATTTGTAATATGTTTTTCTAAACCTAAGTTTAATTCTTTTAAAATACTCATTTTTTCACCTTCTGATTTACTAATCTGCTTGTATTAAAAGTCCTGAATCTCTATAGTACTGACCAAACTGATTATCATAAAAACCTTCTAAAGATATAGATTCTTGGTTTATAAATCCTTTAGGATTTTCTTTAGAACTTAGTAACAAGTCTATACTTACACATAAACTAGTTGCAGTTGTTAACTGTAAAGCTGAAAAATGCTTATCAAACATAAATTTCGATGGATATTTCTGTGCAAAATGACGCTCTGCTTTTAATCCATTCTTAATACCATCTACAGATACATAAATTAGTACTATATCTTGAGTAATTCTTGGTATTGCATTTTCCATAATTCTAACCATAGTACCCAAATCATCACCTAATTTCATATCTTGCATTAAGAACTTCATCTTCTCACAATGGCCTGGGTGGCGAATACTCTTATAATTAATATTTTTAACTTTACCAGCATAAGTCTCAATCATTGAACCAATACCACCAGAAGTGTTAAATGCTTCATAAGTAAGTCCATCGATCTTTATTTCCTCAACATCTGCTAGTGGTGCTAATGTTCTTTTTTCACCATCAACAACACCTTCGCAAGGTTTTGCATATTCATTTATTAATCCCTCTGTTGACCATGTTAATCCGTACTGAAGAGTATTAGAAACATTCAAAGGTAATGCTCCTACTCGCATACGTACAGTATCAATTGATTCAAAATCTTTCATAAGGTTATTAGATACAATACTAATAAATCCTGGAGCCAAACCGCATTGAGGAGCAAAGAAATTATCTTTTGCCTTATCTGCAATATTTTTAATATAATTAGTTGCTTCAACATCTTCTGTTAAGTCAAAATAATTTAGCTCTAACTTACCAGCTAGTTCAGCTACACCTTTATTAAAGAAAAATGGTAGACAAGACACTATTGTTTTAATTTTATTAATCTTTATATATTTTTCTAATTCTGTTGAATTTGTAGCATCTAACTCTACATACTTTAAGTTTTCGATATTTTTTTCTAATACAGGTTTATCATCTGGAATGATCTTATCAATTAAATGAACTATATAATCACCACTTTCTACTAGTAAACAACTAGTTAATGAACCAACTCTACCTGCACCTAAAATTATTATTTCTTTCATAAGAACCTCCATTAAAATTTAAACCATATGTCTTATTTATATCACTTCAAATACACCGAGTAAACAACTATTAGATAACTTTCTACACAAGAGGATCATTAAATATATTTTTATCTGTATTAAGTTATAAAAAGGTGATTAAATAATTAATAAGTTACTTCTTCAATAATATAAAAAAATGAAAAATATATTCATTTACAAAACACTAAAACTAAATTTAAGTATTGCTATCATAGCTTTAGTGATAGGTGCTATATATAAACTTTTTGATAACTCTAGTTTACCTATTGAACTAATAAATCTTGGTATATTACTTATAATTATTTCACCCATATTAAGAATATTATTAGAGTTGATATTTTTTATAAAAGAAAAAAATTACACATATGTCTCTATTTGCTTAATATTATTCATAATAATATTGATAAGTATTATTTGTTAGATAGTATATTGCATTCAAAAATGTTAATATTTCGCTTATTATAATAATTTGCTTATAAAGAATTGGAAAGCTTATAGACATATGTTTACTAGTTTATCAGATAAATTACAGTCCTCTTTTAAGAAAATAAAAGGACAAACATCTCTTACAGAAGAAAATATTCAGTCAGCATTACGTGATATTAGAGTATCACTATTAGAAGCGGATGTTGCTCTACCTGTTGTCAAAAAATTTATAGCTAATATTAAAGAAAAAGCTATAGGTGAAGAAGTTAAAAAAAGTTTAACTCCTGATCAAACATTTATATCTTTTGTAAAAAAAGAATTAGAAAATGCTCTTGGTGAAGAAGCAGTACCTATAAATCTAAAAACACAGCCGCCTGCAGTTATTTTAATGGCTGGTTTACAAGGTGCTGGTAAGACAACATCTACAGCAAAACTTGCTAAATACTTAAAAGAACAGCATAAGAAAAAAGTTATGGTTGTCAGTGCCGATATCTATCGTCCTGCAGCTATTGATCAGCTAAGAACTTTAGCAAATAGTCTAGAGGTTGACTTCTTTGAGTCAGATATAAGCCAAAAACCTGATTATATAGTTACAGAAGCAATCAAATCAGCTAAAACAAAATTAGCAGATGTGCTTATTATAGATACTGCTGGTCGATTACATATCGATGAAAATATGATGGATGAGATTAAACAAATCCATAAAATAGCTAATCCAATCGAGACTTTTTTTACAGTTGATAGCATGACAGGTCAGGATGCAGCTGTTACAGCTAAAGCATTTAATGATGCCTTAGAACTAACAGGTGTGATCTTAACTAAGACTGATGGTGATGCTAGAGGTGGTGCTGCTTTATCAATTAGAGAAATCACAGGCAAGCCAATTAAGTTTTTAGGCGTTGGTGAAAAAACAGATGCTTTAGAACCTTTCCATCCTGATAGAGTTGCTTCTAAAATTTTAGGAATGGGAGATGTTCTTAGTTTAATTGAGAGCATCGAGCAGAAAACTGAAAAGAAATCAGCAGAAAAGCTTACGAAAAAACTTAAAAGTGGTAAAAGCTTTGATTTAGAAGACTTTAAAGTACAAATACAACAAATGAAAAAAATGGGTGGAGTAGGCTCTATCATGTCTAAACTACCTAATATGCCAGCAGGCCTTCCTGGCAATGTTGGTGATGATATGTTTAAGAAAATTGAGGCTATGATTGACTCAATGACTCCTCTTGAGCGTAAAAAACCTGAGCTAATTAAGCATAGTAGAAAACAAAGAATTATAAAAGGCTCTGGAACAACTATCCAAGATCTTAACAAACTACTACAACAGCATACTCAAATGAAAAAAATGATGAAAAGTGTTGTTGGTAAAAAAGATGGTATGGCAAATATGATGAAACGCATGTCAGCTATGCAAGGTATGGGTAATATGTCAGGCCTTTTAGGTAAAAGAAAATAATAAAGAATACATAAAATATAAGGATATCTAAGTCAATGATAGGTGATAAAAATTTTGATAAAGTTTCTAATATAAATATAAAAAAGGAAAAAGTATTGATTCCAGCAGAAGTATTAATTCAAGATATACCTCTTCTAAAAACTTCTTTTGATACAGTTAAAAAATCTCGTAAAGAAATAGCAGATATTATTCATGGTAGAGATGACAGAGTAGCAGTTGTTGTTGGTCCTTGTTCTATTCATGATACAGAAGCTGCTGTTGAATACGCAGCTAAACTAAAAGAACACGTAAAAAAATTCCAAAAAGATATTCTAATTATCATGAGAGTATACTTTGAAAAGCCTCGTACAACGATTGGTTGGAAAGGTTTAGTAAATGATCCGGATCTTGATAACTCATATAATATCAATAAAGGCTTAAGACTTGCTCGTCAATTATTATCAGATATTACAAGTACAGGATTACCATGTGCAACTGAGTTTCTAGATGTTATAACTCCTCAATATTTTGCAGAATTAATTACATGGGGTGCAATCGGTGCAAGAACTGTTGAAAGCCAAGTCCATAGAGAGTTAGCATCAGGGCTTTCAGCATCTATTGGTTTTAAAAATGCTACAAATGGCGATGTTCAAGTAGCTGTAGATGCTATTAAATCCGCTACTTACCCTCATCATTTCTTAAGTACTACAAAGTCTGGTTCAACAGCTATCTTTGCAACTAAAGGTAACCAAAATGGCCATGTAATTTTACGTGGAGGTGCTTCTGGACCAAACTTTAGTAAAGAAGATGTTGATGCTTGTGTAGCTAAGCTTAAGAAAGCCGAGCTAGATACAAAAATAATGATTGATTGTAGCCATGGTAATAGCCAAAAAGACCATACAAAACAAATTTCTGTACTAGCAGATATTTGTGAGCAAATTAAAACAGGCAATGATGTCTTTGGTGTAATGATTGAAAGTAATCTTGTTGCTGGGAATCAAGACATTGAGAAAAAACCTTTAAAATATGGTCAAAGTGTTACAGATAAATGTGTCGACTTCGATGATACTATCAAAATGTTAGAAATGTTGTCACAAGCTGTTCAACAAAGACGTAATATTCAAGGAAAAAATAAAAGTAAAGAAGAGTCTCAATTTTCACTTTTATAATAACACATAATTAAACTCTTATTTTAATTATCTTCTTGATTGATCTTGACTCTCATAATTTTTTGCAAAGCTTTCTAATGACCCTTCTAAATTCCTAATATCTTGAATAGATCCTTCTTCATCTCTAGAACCCTGATTATCCCATACAATCTCATCTCTTCTTTGTTCATAGCTATTTACTGATGGGCCATTAGATATTTGATTATATGAATTAATCACTTCTGGTTTTTGTACTGTTATTTGTTTAGCTCCTTTTATATCAACATCAGAGAATGTTGGTACACCATTATTATTTGATTCATATATATTTGCAAAAGAAGCCGAATAAAACAATATTGCAACAATTAATAAATATTTTTTAGTCATTTTATAAAATACAGTAAGCTTAAATTACTTTATAAGTACTAATTCTAACAGTAAAAAATATATTTAGTAATAACAAAAATTTAGATAAGTATTTACTAGTGAATAGCTAGATTTAAAAGTTGAGTTCCTTGACAAACGGCTCCTTTGATATGAACACTAATTACTGTTCCTCCAAAAGGTAGTTTAAGAGGTTTAACTTCCATAGTTGATGTTTGGATATACTGCCCAATAATATCACCTGCTTTAAAATAATCACCCGCTTTAACAAACCATTCATATAATCCTCCTTCGATTGCACGGATAGGCTTATAGTTACAAATATTATGGTGAAATATATCTTTATGTAATCTATCTGTATTAAAATCTGAGTCAATAACATTCTTAGACTTTAGGTAATTTAATACACCTTGTGTCTGCATAGTCGCATCATCAAAATTAATATACTCTTCAGATCCTAATTCCAAGGTAAAGCATTCTTTTAGAACCTCTTCTTGTCTGCTTTGTGCTTTAAATTCTTCTTGAAGCTTCCACCATGGTACAAAGATTGCTTCATCTAAAGCCCCAGTAAATTCATTAGGAATTACTAGTGTATGTTTATAGCCAAAAAGCTCGGCTGTTTTTTTGGCAAACTCAGGAGTATAAATATAAGTAGTAGCATCTGTATCAGTATGTAGATCTAAAACATAATCTGCTTTTTGCGCCTCTCTCTGAACAGTGTAATTAAGTCGTTTTGCTCGAGACAAGAACCACTCTTGTCCAAGCTCTTTATCGATAGCATCCGCTAGAAGCTTCTCGAAAGCTCTTTTATACTCAGCTGTTGATGAATTCAAATGCTCTGTTACAAAAGATTTATAATCTATTCTAGGGTTAAAATAGTATCTATTCCAATTATCCCCTGTAGCTGAGTCAAATCTTCCTTGATGCCCTGCCCCTATAAAGTTATCTGCTCCAATAGGATTACATTGAGGAATCAAGCAGATATCACCTTTTGGTTGATGTTCTTTAAAATACTCTAAGAGTTTAACCATCACAGCATTACCTTGTAGCTCTGATGCATGCATACTTGCTTGCATATATACGCTTGGAGCTTTGGGATCAGAACCTTTTATTGTTATTTTCTCTATAAATATATCTTGGCCAGTTGATGCTTGGCTAACCTTAATTTTCTCTTTTGAAATATATTGCATTTTTTGACTCTTAAGTTTTTGAATATTATCTAATTTAACACACTTTTCTAAAATTATCTGATACACATAATAGAGATTAGATTAGAAAAATCAAAACCAAGCAGACTCTTAACTTCATCACTTTTAAGTAGTGTAACTAATCCTGCTTTAGTATTATCATGTTTGAATAATTTTATAACATTCTGATTATCTTCAAATAACTCAATTTTTAAAATATCCTTTTCTAAAAATATCTTACAATTTTGATTTAAATTGGGATGATGTGCTAAGCCATATTCATATGCCTTTAACTGATTATCATTTAGTACCATATTATCTATCTCATTATTTTAGCAGTTTAGATTACTCTTGCTCTACTACCCAAGTTTGCATAGTTTTTATAAGCTCTTCAAATATATCAGCCATTAACAGTAAATCAACTTCATATCCTTGTTTTTCTTCTTTATTTAAATCTTTAATACCTTCTAGAAACTTTATTGATTTAAATTGTAATTTTGTATTTGCAGTCATTGATAATTGCTCGCGCCAGAGTATAGCCAACTCAGTAATATACCCACCACTTTCAATAAAAGATTTAATATTATCATTAAGCATAGAACTTCCCTGACATGAGATATTAGCAATACTATCACCTATTGCGCTAGTTAATTTACATTTCTCTGCAATTTCTACATCGATTGGATATGTATTATCAACTAACCAATCAGTTAAGATATCAGTTTCTTCTTTTATAATCGGTTCAAACCTAGCTTCACATCTTTGCAACAAATCTAAGACTTCTGTTATCTGCTTATCTGAAACGCTATCAATAACAAGGTAATTATTTGTTAAATCTAAATATCCAAAGATCTTCTTAAATTTACTAAAAGCCTGTGGTAAAAGACGCTGTTCCATATCTTCTTTGATCTGTGATTTTTCTTTTTTACTCACATATCTAGTTAACTCAAGCTCTTCTATATACTCTTGAGTTTGTTGATTTATAACTTGAGCAGGAAGTATCTTTTCTTCACTTAAAAGACAAAAAGCTGCAAGATGGTTAAACTTAAACAAAACATTATCATCTTCCTTAATAAAAGGATTTACAAATCCTCTAGATGCTTTTTGTGAGTTACTGCAAGAAACAAACTTTAGCTTATTCATAGACTGTTCAAAGATATCTATATTAATATCTAAGATTTTAAATGCTGTAAGATTTTTAAAAAACATTTTAAATATTATTTAAATATATAGTTCCAAAATGATAAAGCATCTTGATACAAAGTAGAACAGCAAAGAGATAAAATTTAGTATTTTATAAGTTTTCTTGCTTAGGTTATAAAAAATTACTACAGTCTTTTACATTATGACCTAGCATATCTAGTCTAACACAAACATTATAATATTTGTTATAATAGCAAATCTTTATTTATATTAATTAAAAAAATTCGGGAAATTCTATGTCACAAATAGTTGTATGTACAATGTACAAATTTGTTACCTTAAATGATTTTGAGGCTATGCGCCAACCTCTACTAAATGTAATGATAAAAAACAATGTTAAAGGTACACTACTTTTAGCAAATGAAGGAATCAATGGTACTGTAGCTGGCTCTCGTCAAGGTATAGATAGCCTATTAGAATACCTAAAGTCTGATTCACGTTTAGCAGATATTGATTATAAAGAATCATATCATGAGGAAATGCCTTTTTATCGTTCAAAAGTTAAACTTAAGAAAGAGATCGTTACTTTAGGCATCAACGAAATAGATCCTAATAAAATCTGTGGACAGTACGTAAAGCCTAAAGATTGGAATGCACTAATTTCAGATCCAGAAACAATCCTTATAGACACTCGTAATGATTATGAAATAGAAATAGGAACATTTAAAAATGCAGTAAATCCTCACACAGAAAATTTCCGTGAGTTTCCTAAATATGTTGATGAAAATCTAGATCCTAAAAAACATAAAAAAGTGGCTATGTTTTGTACAGGTGGAATCAGATGTGAAAAATCCACAGCCTTAATGAAAGCTAAAGGTTTTGATGAAGTTTATCATCTGCAAGGTGGGATACTTAAATATCTTGAGGAAGTTCCAAAAGAAGAGTCTCTGTGGCAAGGTGAATGTTTTGTATTTGATTCAAGAGTAGCTGTAAATCACGATTTAGAAAAAGGACATTATGATCAATGTTTTGCTTGTCGTATGCCAATTACAGAAGAAGATAAAAAACGTCCTGAATATGAAAAAGGAATAAGTTGTCATCATTGTTATAATAAAGCTACAGAGAAACAAAAAGCTCGTTTTGCAGAACGTGAAAAACAATCACAATTAGCTGCAGAAAGAGGATTCTCTCATGTTGGCGATGAGGCTAAAAAACTAGCTGAAATAAATAAACTGAAAAAACAACAAGCAAAAGAAAAAGCTCGTAAAAAAATCAATAAATAATAAATTCTTACTTAGTAGCAAAGTCTAATTCTAACCTTTGTTAATTTTGAACAGTCCTTATCAATCTTTAATAAAACATATCTTAGATAGTTTATATAGAATTAATCAGATAATAAATGTTTTATAACGTAGATAAATAAGGATTAAAACAATATGCAAAAATCAATTTTAGCAACATTAATAGCTTTAAGGTGGAGTTTCTATGCTAAATGCAGCAGAAATAGCTCCATGGTCAACTAGTGATCTATCAACTTATGTTGCAGGTTCTACTGTAACTGATAATGGTCAAACTTATACGTGTAAAGGATGGCCTGCTTCTGGTTGGTGTCAAATAGCTGCTTACAAACCTAGTGGAACATATGGTAGTAATGCTTGGGATAAAGTTGCTACTCCTACTCCTACTCCTACTCCTACTCCTACTCCTACTCCTACTCCTACTCCTACTCCTACTCCTACTCCTACTCCTACT
>NZ_JAWUZH010000031.1:0-26143 GCF_036281795.1 Francisella sp. 19S2-4 | reverse complement strand
ATTAAAATACTAATATCTGTAACATCTGTATTTTACAAAATATATCTAACAATTTGGGATATTAATTCAACAGTCTTGATTAGCATTTTTAGCTGCCGCAACTAATCGAGATCTAAAATACAATAATGCGTCCCATGAACAAGATGCTCCTAATTCAGAAGTAAGATCTCCACCACCTAGAGCTAATCCAACAATGTTGCTACTTGAATGAGCTATTTGATCTATATTTCTATAACCTTCAGTGGACTCTATCAAAGCCATATATGAAGGTGCTTTTCCTTGAAATAGACTATCAAGTTGGTGCAACGTATTTGCTGACTCAACCATTGGTAAAACTAAAACATCAGGAACAACATCTGCTTCTAAAAGCGAAAGTATATCTCTAAAACCATGGATAGTATCTAAACTATTAATTCTAAGGCAATATTTAAAATTCTGATTTTGCCTAGAAGTTTTTTTTAGATACTCTATAACATTAGTTCTAGCTTCATTTTTTTCTCGAACATCTGCAACGGTACCTTCTAAATCAATAATTATTCCACTAGCATTTGTTGTATTTCTAACTTTATCAAAACGTTCAACCTTATTACCAGGAATAAACAACAAAGACATTAATGAACTTTTTTTACTCACAATATAAATCCTTATGATATAAAAATTATCTTATTTAACTTAAGCTAGATTTTTTACTATTTACCAAATTTAACAAGAGAGCTTATAGTCCCTATATCAAGCTCATTACTTGCATAAGATATATGCCAGTCAGGTCTAATTAGAATATAAATACTTGAATAAGTATCTTTAGGAAGTTCTAGTACATTAACACCACTTATATCTATACCATTCTTATCTCCTGAAATGATCAGTGTCCAATTAGTCGTAGAAAGAGTTCTATATATAGACTTCCCATTTAATGTTATATTCGGCAGGAAATATCCAGGTAAATCTTTAGGATCATACTTTGACTGCTCCATAGGCTCTGTAGACTGACTATCATGTAACTTAACTAAAGATGAGTCAAAGTAAGCATAACCCATACCTATACCTGCTGAAAGAGCATGTTTTTTTGATAACTTAGCATATGCTTGAGGATATTCCTCAGATGATAGCTTTGAACTAAGGTTTATCAACGCTTTAGCATTCTCTTCAGCTTTAGTTAGATTCATATACGCTATAGGTCGTCTTTCCTGCTGATACGTACTAAGTACAGATTCTGGTAGTTTACCTTTTATTACATGAGCTAGCTTCCAAGCTAAGTTTGATACATCTCCAAAAGCAGTATTTAGACCTAACCCTCCTGTTGGCGCAAAAGAATGTGCACTATCACCTACGAGGAATATCCTATTATTTTTTGAATACGTATCTGCTAGTTCAATTTGCATATTCCAATAAGCTGCACTAACTATTTTCTTATCAAATTCAAACCCTACCATTTCATTGATTATAGAATCAATATCTAAATCTTCGATCTTTTTAGTATCACTCTTATCATAAAAAAATGTGTACCAAAGATTATTCTTTGGATCGACAGGTCCAACAACTCCAGGATGTTTATTATTTATAATAAAATATAAAGCAGCCTTATCAATTTTTACTTTATCAAATAATTCAGGAGCTTCAAAAAGTATATTAGTCATACGTCTTCCCGAAGCTAGTTTACTAAAATTTATACCTAAAGCATTACGTATAACACTATTTGCACCATCACAGCCAATAACATATTTGGCATAATACTCTTCTGTTTGATTAGTTTTACGATTTTTAGTTTTTACTTGTATAAGATCATCACTTTGATTATTAACTTCAGTAACTGCTGTGTTTTTCAACATCACAACCGAGCTTAATTGATTTAGCCTTGATCTCAAGACTCCTTCAGTTACCCATAGTGGAATATGAATAATCTCCTCTGGAGAATTATTATTATGGTAATCATGCATTTCTACCGAAGAATAGACATCACCATTTAACCCTGAGCACCATATAAAATTAGAAACATCAAGCATATCTTTTTTTCTAAGAGCATCACAGGCATGCCAACGTAACATTAACTCCATTGTTCTTGAGTTAAGCAATTGAGCTCTAGCAGAATACATAGGTTCATCATGTTTTTCTAAAACTAGTGTCTTAATACCATGTAAACCTAACTCAATAGCTGTAGCTACACCTGATGGCCCACCACCTGAAATTACAACATCATAAATATTTCTTTCCATTTTTATCTCCATAGGATACATACATCTTTGATGATATAGAGATCACTTAAGTAAAAATATCAAAAACTAGACTAATTATAGTTAATTATGGACACTTTAGAATGAAGTAACTATTACGGAAATATTTTAATAACTTTTCTTTTTTAACAAGGCATATCAAAAATAAATAATTTACTTTTTAACTAATTTAATCTCAAATAAATAAAGACTTAAAACACTTTAATCACAAGAAAAATAAACTCTATTATAAAACTTGAAACAATATAGATTCTATTAGGTTTTTTATATAGTATAAATTTTATGATTTTATAAATAAAAGGAAAAGAAATTGGCAATATATATAGGTTTAGATATTGGTGGAACAAAAACTCTAGTTCATAGTGTAAATGAAAAAGGAGAAGAGCTTAATCGCACCAGAAGAGACACTCCATATGAATTAGCAGACGGACTAGAAATGTTATTTGAAATGATTGATGAAGTTAGCCAAGGATCTCAAATACTAGGTATTGGTGCAGCTATAGGAGGACCTTTAGATGTTGATAAAGGAACTGTTTCTCCACTACACCAACCTACATGGCGAGATGTGCCTTTAAAGAAAATTATTGAAGATAAATATAACTGCCCTTTTTACTTTGATATCGATACAAATGTAGCTGCATTATCTGAATATTATTTGAAAGGATATAGTCAAAAAACTTTCTTATATATAACACTTAGCACTGGTATGGGCGGTGGTTTTTTAATTAATGGGTTAGTTTATTATAGAGGTCTTTCTCATCCAGAAATTGCTCACCAAAATATCGAATACAAATGTAGCCACCCAGAGCGGATCAAATGCGCGTGTGGTGCCAAGAATTGCTTATCTGCTATTGTATCTGGTACTGGTATTTCTAAGATATATCAAAAACCCGCTGCAGCGCTATCTATAGATGAATGGAAAGAAGTCGGATATAACCTAGGCCAAGGGCTAAGAAATATAGCTTGTATTTTATCTCCTGAAATTATTGTTTTTGGTGGTGGTGTAATTACAAAACAAAAAGACACCCTACTCAAAGAGGCTGAAAAAGTTATGCAAGATGATCTTAAAATAGTCTCTATTCCAAAATTAAAAATATCTGATTTTGACTATGATACTGCTCTTTTTGGAGCTAGCCTTATAGCTAAAGAAGGTAGAAAATTTTATGGGGAGCATAACTAATGTATCTTTTATTTGCTGTTTTATTAGCACTAATTGGAGGTGCCTTAAATGGTAGCTTTGCAGTCCCATCTAAACTAATAAACAATACATCCAAAAATCAAATATGGCTTCATTTCTCTTACTGGGCATATGTAATCATACCCATTCTGACATTATTTATTTTTTGTAGTAGCTTTGGTTATATATTACAAATATATATCTATAGATGTCTCACTCACACTTTTTATTGGTGGCTTCATTTGGGGCGCTGGGATGATTTGCTGTCTTATTGCATTCAAGCATGTTGGGATATCAATAACCTTTGGTATAAATATTGGACTCGCTACGGCTGGTGGATCAATTCTTCCATTAGTTATCCTAAATCAATCCAAGTTACTAACTCCATTCGGAATAATAATAATCCTAAGCTTCATCCTATTTATAATAGGTGTAGCTCTTGTGACTACAGCTGCTAGAATACGAGATAGAGATATCGGAGCTACTCTTGATAAGAATAGCAGTAATTTTATCATTGGTATCGCATGTTCAATTACTGCAGGGATTGGATCAATGACGCAGGCTTTTGTTTTTAACTATGGCGTAAGCTTCTTTATGAAAAATCCAGATCTTGATAGTTTATCACTTCTAACAAGAAGTAATATGCCTTGGGTAATAATATTCTTAGGTGCATTTATTCCTAATATCATCTATTTTAAGTATAGCTACAATAAAGAGAAAAAATATTTACCTAAAAAAGATAATAAATTCTCATTTAAAAACTTTATTATAGAAAAGATAGCTATTATAGCAATGGCTTTTATGTTTTTTGAATGTATTATATTTTTTAGTATCTCTGGTGCTTTACTTGGGGTACTAGGAATAATAATCACATACCCTATTTTTATGGTCTTTATTATATTGACATCAAATTTTTGGGGATTCTTTTTTAAAGAATGGTTTCATAGTAGTAGAAAAGCTAAAACCTATATGTTTTTTTGCAATAGCAGTATTAGTAATTGCTGTACTATCTCAAACTTCAGCATATTTTTTCACTAGCTAATACCCACTATTAAATTGTCTGGTTCATAAGCTTTCTTTTAAATGGAGATAGCTTAAATGATAACAATGAAACTACAACTATCACAATACCTATAGATAGGAAGAAGTTAGTATAATCAACTAATGATGTATTTAAAGTCATCGTTGCTACTTGGCTTTTATCAATTGCCGTTACTTGAGCAACTATACCTCCAAGTATTGATGCGAATGCTAAAAATACCCACCAAACTCCTATCATAAAACCATTTACTTTTGCTGGTGCTAATTTAGTGAACATTGAAAGACCTATTGCTGAAATTAAAAGCTCCCCCAATGCCTGCAGAGCATAACTACATACTAACCAATAAGCAGATGTAACTCCTTCAGTAGCCGTAAAGCGAGAGAAATATAATACAATAAAAGATAAACCTATACTAAATAAGCCTATAGAAAATTTCCCATATACGCTTATATCAAATCTAGAGTTTTCAGAACGAACATAATAAAAAGCTAATAATGGACTTAATACAAAAATCCAGAAAGGATTAAATGACTGAAAAGTCTCTGGAGCAATAGATAGCCCTAAAATAGAATGATCTGTATTTTTTATTGTGAATAAGTTTATTGAAGACGCCATCTGAATATAAGATATTTTATATACCATAGCCTCACACATAAGAATTAGAGCCAACATCATTTTATAAAAATAGCCATCTTTCTTATACAAAAACGCCAAATAGATATAAACGAATAATGACACCAAAAATGTTAAGATTACTATTAGCTTAGCTATCAATATATATGCTAATAGAAATTTAACTATGTAAATCATAATAGCTACACCAACAATTACAGAAAAGAGGTATTTATAATTAAGCTTTTTACCTCCAGCATACGTATAGATGTTTTTCATAGTAAAACCAAAACCTACAAAGGTCATAATAGCTAAAATAAGAGCCATTGATATAACTATAAAACTAGATGAATACCCAAAACTTCTAGCAATAGTTGGAATTACTAGCATCCCGAGTAAGGACCCTATATTTATAGCCATATAGAATAAAGTAAATGCATTACTAATTTGTCCAGAATCACTATTAACGTAACATTTAGCTAATAGGCTAGTTGGATTAGATTTAAATAGTCCAGTACCAACACATATAAAAGATAAACCCCATAAAGTTGATTCTTTATCTTCTAAGATCAATAATGCATAGCCACTAAGAAGTATAATTAAACCTAATAATATTGTCCTTTTTGCACCAAGGATCATATCACCAATATAGCCACCCAAGACAATAAAAGCATAAACTAATGCTGCAAATGCTGCATATGTTGCTATAGCACCACTTTCACTTAAGTGGATACCTCCGACTTGCAGATAAACAACTAAAATTGCAATTAATGCACCATAACCAAAACGCTCCCATATTTCCAACATAAAGATAGTATAAAAAGCTTTCGGCTGATTAAAAAAATTGGACATTTAAAATTCCACAAATCTTGTAACTAAGTAAAAATTATATACTAGTTTTAATTTAGAAATAGTCTTGAATTTTGAGAAATTATTTTTATATATTTTTCAGTCTAATACCTTACAACTGCTAATTCTACAGCTGTATTGCCTACTACAGTATCTCTTCGCAATAGTTCTTTATCATTTCCTATTATGAAATAATCACCTTTTTCATAAGTATGAAACATTTTTGCTTTACTGTTTTTATCTTCAAAAAATTCTTCTTTAATTTTACCCTTAAGGACAAAAGCTATCGCGCCTTTTTCATTACTTAATATATGATATTTATAGCTTTGATAGCCTACAGGATACGTTTCAATTAAATATTCTTTTGATGGATCAAACTTGAGTTGAAAAATTTTAACATTTCCTGTCTTATTGCCCCATGAAGAGTAATTATTATTCGATTTAAGAATATTACCCCACTGATCTGTCTTACTAGGAATATCTTTTGCAAAAGATATAATTGGTAAAATTAACAATAATATTATTATCTTATTTATTTTTTTCATAACTACTTATCATCACATTCTTTCTGGGATTGATATACCTAGTAGTCCTACTGCTATCATCATTGCTTTTACAGTAGCTAAGCATAGAGCTATTCGAGTATTCTTAACATTTTCATCATCTAGATTAGTTATAGGACAATTCACATAAAATTTATTGAAACTATTTGCTAAAGAATATGCGTACTCACAAATATGATGAGGCTGTGAATTCTCATATGCTCTAGCAACAGCTATTGGAAATTGTATAAGTTGCAGCTGTAATTTTTCTTCATGTTCATTTTGAGCAGAAGATATCTTATAGTCTTTAATTAAAGATTCTATATTGTAATCCCCAAATATTTTTCTAAGAATTGATTTAGCTCTAACAGCTGTATATAAAAGATACGGTCCTGTTTTACCCTCATACTGAGCAAATTTTTCTAAGTCAAATATATAATCATTTGAGTAATTATTAACCAGATCACCAAACTTAATTGTAGCCATAGCTATTTGGTTTATAACATGCTCATTTTTTTCTTCTGGCATTCTATCTCTAGCACATTGCTTCGCTTGAGAGATCAAATCTGACAAGTGCATTACGCCACCTTCTCGTGTTTTAAAAGGTCTACCATCTTTACCATTCATTGTACCAAAAGCTACATGTTTTAGCTTACATTTAGGACTAACAACACCTGTTCTCTCAGCAACACTAAATACTTGCTTAAAGTGTAAAGACTGTCTTTTATCAACAACATAAATAACTTCATCAGGATGAAGATCTTTATTACGTTGCCATAAAGTTGCTAAATCTGTTGTCCCATACATTACCCCACCATCACGCTTAACAACTATAAGTGGAGGAACACCTTCTTTATTTGTATCTATAACCCAAGCACCTTCATCTTCGTAAATAAAATTCTCTGCTTTAAAATGAGATATCATCTCATCGACAAACTTATCAGCATCACTTTCGCCTAACCATAAGTCAAAACTAACACCTAAACTATCATAGTCTTTTTTAATTGCTTCAACAGAAATGTTAACAAAATGCTTCCATAATGCTACATAACCTCTACGACCTTGTTGTAATTCGAATGTAGCTTGTCTAGCTTTTTCCATCTCAGATATATCTGACTTACATCTTTTTGAGGCTCTTGGATAAATTTCTGCCAACTCATTAACTGTAACTGGAGACTCTTCTGGATATTCTCCTGTGAAGTTTTCATCAAAATAAACTAAATCTGGAGATTCTAGTTTTATTTCTTCGATTAACATACCCATCTGGGTACCCCAATCACCTAAATGTACATCTGAAATCACTTCATCATTATAAAAACGATGAATTCTTTGCAAAGCATCTCCTAACAAAGCAGATCTAATATGTCCAACATGCATTGGCTTAGCAACATTTGGACCACCAAAATCCAATACTACTTTTCTAGGGTTATTAGTATTTTTAGCTCCAAAATTCTCTGTCTTCAAAAATTCATCGGTTATACTTGCTAGGAAATCCTCTGATAATGTTATATTAATAAATCCTGGTTTTGCGACCTCTAATTTTGCAAAAATACTCTTATCATCAATACTATCAATAATATCTTGAGCAATTGTAAAAGGAGGTTTCTTAGCAAACTTTGCCAAAGGCATAGCTCCATTACATTGGAAATGCCCCACCCCTTCACGAGTGGAAATTACAACTTTAGCAAAACTTTCCGCATACCCTAATTTTTGAAAAGCTTTTGCAAGTATCTCTGATAAGTGATTTTCTATATTCATTTAGTAGTCCAATATATTAGTTTAGTTTGTATTTAAATTAAAATGGAAAAATGCAGTAAATGCAGATATAATATCATGATTGTTTTTAAAAACTCAATGAAATAAGGCTATTAAAGGTCAAATATGTTAAAGGGGATTCGCAAGTATTTATTGATATGCTTTGGTACTGTTTTATGTACAGTAGAAGCTAATGCTGCGCGCATTCTTGATAACAACCCTATCAAGGAAGACTGGAAATGTAAAGTCGTTGATGGGCAATGGGCATGTCAACGTGCTGAAAAGCCTAAAAATGTTTTTGATAAAGAGCTAAAACCTGCTCAAAAAGAAAAAGCCCTAGCTAACGACTTAGGATGGGTAAATAAACCTGAATACTTTGTTGGTGGCTATTATAGTAACGATAGTCAATTTACTAAAGCATTATGTGAATCAAAAAGAACTGATGTCTCTTATGAAAATGCTGAATATGATACAGATGGGACATTGATTGCTTCAGGAAATGTTGAAGTATTACAATGTGATCAAGAGCTTTATGGAAATAATGCTATAGTTAACTTTAATGCTGATAGAAGCTCAATAAAATCACTAGTGATGACTGGTGATGTGATTGCAAGACAACCATCAACTGGTATTGTCTTACGTACAAAAGAGTTAGATACAAATGTTAATGATGGAACATTTAGTGCTGGAGAAACTTATTTTAGAATGGCTCGTGAAACTCCTAATACGCGTATCTATAATAAAGAAAACTTTAGTGGTTATTTGAGAGGCTATGCTAAGAGCTTTAAAAAAGAAGATGCTAATAACCTGATTTTAACTGATGGATATATCACTTCTGGTGGTCCTTATGATAATGCCTGGAAAATAACAGGCGATAACATTGATATTGATACTAAAGAAGAAATGGCCTACATAAAAGGTGGCTATTTTGAGGTTGATAATGTACCTGTAATGTATTTACCATATTTTTCTCATCCAATAAGTGATAGAAGACGAACAGGCTTCTTAATGCCTAGTTTCGCACAAAATAGTAATTCAGGTCTTGCATTCTCAGTCCCATATTATTTTAACCTTGCACCAAACTATGATTTACTTCTAAATACAATATTTTGGACGGACAGAGGTTTAATGGAAGATGGTACCTTCCGTTATATGACAGAGCACACACAAAACCAGTTTGAAGGTTCTATAGTACCTTATGACTTCCAAGACCAAAAAATGCGAGGCGCGTTCTCATTATCAAGTGTTGGTGATTTTGAGAATGGTATAACAACAAATTTACAATATGACTATATTAGTGACTCTCAATACTATAACGACTTCTCAGCAGGTAATGTCAACTTAGTTACAAAAACACTATTAGATAGAGAATTTGATGTAAACTATACAAATGATAATATCGATGCAGGCGTTACAGTTTTAGACTATGGTGTAGTAAACCCTGATATTGATTTAGCCAACATTCCTTACGGCAAGTTGCCTGAAGTTAAGTTCAATATAACATCAGATGGCTATACTCCGGACTACCTAAGAGTAAGTATGGATACTCTTAATACATTCTTCTACAAAGCACAAGGAACTGTACTTCCATTAACAAGCTCAGCTCAAGGTACAAATATTAATGGCTTCAGGTCATATGAAGCACCTAAAATAGATGGGATTTTTGCTAATAGCTGGAGTTCTGTAGATACTTCAATAGCATTGCCTATTCGTTATTACCAGTTAAACAATCAGGCTTCGAATACAATTCAGTTTAATCAAAGCTCTGTAACTAGTGTATTACCAATATTTAATATTGATGCTAGTGCTTATTTTGATCGTGATTATACAACTAGTGAAGGTGCTTATACAGGAACACTAAGACCTCGTTTATTCTATACGTACATACCATATCAAGACCAATCAAATATCCCATTATTTGATACGTCACAACAAAATGAACAATATATGCAGATGTTCCAAGTTAACCGTTTTACAGGTTATGATAGAATTAACAATGCAAATCAGCTTACATATGCTTTAGAAGCATCTACAACAAATCAAGCTGATGGTAGCACTGTTGCATCAGCAAAAATAGGTCAAATGATGTACTTTGCTGATAGACAAGTTAGCTTATGTCAAGGCCAACCTAATTGTAACCCTACAAATTTTGACCCATATGCTAATGACACATTCTCGCCAATTATGTCGTCATTTGAATTTCAGGTAATGAAACATATTTATTTATCTGCACAAATAAACTATCGTTTACAAAGTCAGAAATTTGACTATCAAGTCTATCAACTTTCATACAAAGATGAAAATGAGAATATATTTAATATTTCTTTCAACAATATTGATAGAGACTGGAATGCTATAACTCAACAACAAATAAATGATGGGATAGCCCCTCCTTCGCAAGAAACTATTACATTATCAACGATATTAAATGTTACTGATCACTGGGGCCTTACTGCTTTATGGAACTATAATTTCAAACAAGCTAAAACCTCAAACGTATTTGCTGGTGTGCAATATAATGCTAGATCTTGGGCTATTAGAGCTTTATGGCAAGCTACAGCATATACAAGTGATGATCCTAACAATACTCAAGCATTAGGCAGCTTGACAAACACTTATTTATTAGAGTTTGAACTTAAAGGCCTAGGTGGTGCTGGTGGAAGTAACTTAGCATCTAGGTTGAATCAGATTAATGGTTATGAATCTGGAGAATGGGGAGTAGGTACATAATGAAAAAGGTATTTATTCTTATATTATCTATAATAATATTTACTTATGGTTATTGTGATATTTCATCAAGTTTGTTTCAAAATGCTTTTGGGCCAGGAGCAAATAATAGTACGCTTAATCAGCCTTCACAATCACAAAACGGAAAACAGCTTATAAACAAAACTGTTGCCATAGTAAATAATAAACCCATAACTTCTTTTGAGTTGAATGAAGAAGTTGCGAAGCTGCAAGCTGCGCAAGGTATCAATCCTAACTTAACTCCGGCATCTCTAAAATTAAAAAGACAAGCCCTACAAAACCTTATAGCTCAAAGCGTACTAATTCAACTTGCTCAGCAAAACAATATTACAATATCTAATAGCCAAATTGACAAAACAATTAAAGATATCGCAGCTAAAAATGGAATTTCTGAAGAGTCACTAAAGCTAAATATAGAAGCAGCCGGCATGTCTTTTGATAGTTACAAGGATAGAATTAGAAAGCAGTTAATGGTAAATCAGCTCCAAAAACAAGCCATTTCTCAACAGGTATATGTTTCCCCAGAGGAGATTCAAAAATATATCAAAAAACATCAAGAAGAATTTGATAGAGAAATGCAACCTATTAAGATCTACACTTTAAGCAATTTCATCGTAGCTTTACCAGATTCAAAAAAAGCTAGCAAAAACAAAATAGATCAATTCAAAAAACTTGCTATTGCTGTTAATAAGGGGCTTATTGATTTTTCTGAGATGACAAAACAATTTTCTCAAGCTCCTAACGCAAGCACTGGAGGCCAACTAAGCCAACAAGTAACTTTTGATTCTATTCCAGAGATATATAAAAGCCATGTGAAAGACCTTAAAAATCATGAAGTTTCACAACCTTTTGTTGTAAATAATACTTTACAAATGGTTTATGTTAATGATTTAGATGAACATGCACCTATGCTAAGTAAAAGTGTTAAAAAATACTATGTTTATGCAATTGAAATCAAACTAAGCACTGGCATGACTGAAAAAGGTGCAAAAGATGCTCTGGATAGAGCTAGGCTTGCGATTCAAAGTGGACAAGGCTTTGCAAAAGTTGCTGAAAAATATAATCAAAATTATGACCATGCAGATGGGGATTTCAAGTGGGTTTCAAAACTAGATACTCCTCCTTCTCTACCTCCTGCAGCATTTGCTCAATTAGGCCAATTGAAAAAAGGAGAACTTTCAGAAGCATTTCAAGCAGACCCTACAACATGGATGATTATTAAATACACTAAAGTTAAAGAATATGATGCCATTAAAGAGCTTGAAGAACAAAAGGCTTTGGAAGCTATTTTTGCAGACAAAGCTCAAGAAGTTTATAAAACATGGCTAACATCCATAAAAGATGATGCCTACATTGAAATCTTACAAAAAGACTTAAAAACTCCTGAACTATATTAAAAATGCAATATAAAACAAAAGCAAAAAAATCATTAGGGCAAAATTTTCTTCAAGATGAAAATATTATCCAAAAAATAGTTAAATTAGCAAATATAAAAGAGCAAGATACTGTTTTGGAAATAGGTCCAGGTTTAGGTGCCCTAACTAGACATTTACTAACAAGCTCTTCTAATGTAAGCGTAGTTGAGTTTGACTCTAGTGTCATTGATACATTAATTGAAAACTGTAAGAAATATGGCATTCCAAAAATATATAATGAAGATTTTCTGAAGTTTGATATAAATAAAATCCCTGTAGAAAAAATTAAATTAATTGGTAACTTACCTTATAATATTTCATCGCCCATTCTCTTTAAAGTAATTCAAATAAGCGATAAAATTATCGATGCTCATTTTATGCTACAAAAAGAAGTAGTTGAAAGAATAATTTCTGCTCCAAACTGTAAATCTTATGGTAGATTATCTGTAATCTTACAGTACCATTTTGACTGTAGTATGATCCTTAAAATACCTCCTGAAGTTTTTTATCCACAACCAAAAGTTGATTCTGCAATTTTAAGAATAAAACCTAAGAAAAATAAAAGCTTTTTAAAAGATTATGATTTTTTTGAAAAAATGGTCAAACAAAGCTTTGCTCAACGCAGAAAAACCTTGCATAATAACTTAAAAGAAATATTAAAAAACAAAGATATTGATCTAAACACTCTACCTGTTGATGCTAAATTAAGAGCAGAAAATTTAAGTGTTGATGATTTTGTTTGTTTAGCAAACTTTTTAAGTTAAGGTGTATGAAAAATGGCTACATATGTTATAGGAGACGTGCAAGGCTGTTACGATGAACTACAATTGCTTTTACAAAAGATAAATTTTGACAAGCAACAAGATAAATTAATATTTGCTGGAGATATAATAAATAAAGGCCCTAAATCCCTAGAAACGATAGATTTTATAATGTCATTGGGAGACAGTGCTCAAACTGTTTTAGGAAATCATGATATATTATTTTTAGCGGTTAGCTATAATTATCTCCCCCCTAATAATAAAGATACTTTTGATGATCTTCTTAAAGCTCCAAATCTCAAGCAGATACAAGAATGGCTTTGCAATCAAAGTTTATTAATTAGAGTCAATGATATTTTTATAACTCATGCTGGTATCCCTCATATATGGTCTCCCAAAAAAGCTATTAAAAGAGCTAATGAGGTAGAGTTTGTTCTAAAGAATGAAACAACCCGAAGACTCTTACTAGCTAATTTATTCAATGACAAGAGCAAAAAATGGGATAAAGAATCTGAAGGTATTGATAGGTGGTTATCAATTCTCAATTACTTTACAAGAATGAGAGCTATAGATAAAGATGGAAAGTTAAATCTAAAATTTAGTTCTACCTTAGATAAGATGCCAGAAAACTTTAAGCCATGGTTTAAAATTAAGCATAAAAAATTTAAACCTAACTATAAAATTATTTTTGGCCATTGGGCAGCTATTAAAGGAGAAACTAAAGTTGATAACATCATAGCTTTAGATACAGGTTGTGTTTTTGGTGGTAAGCTAACTTGTTATTGTCTAGAAACAAATAAGAAGTACTCTGTCAAAGCTACAAAAAGTTATAAGGATATTTAAAATATGAGCATACTAGTGATTAACGGTCCTAATCTAAACTTACTTGGCTCTAGAGAACCTGAAACTTATGGTTACAAAACTCTAGATGATATCAATAAAAATCTAACTGATTATGCTTATAAAAATAATATATCTATAGATTTTTTCCAAAGTAATCATGAAGGTGAAATTGTTGATAAAATTCAACAAACTCCAGCAAAAATCATAATTATAAACCCTGCTGCGTATACACATACAAGTGTTGCAATTAGAGATGCTTTTTTAGCTACAAGTAAGCCTTTTATTGAAATACATTTATCTAATATATATAATAGAGAAGAATTTAGGACTAAGTCGCTTCTATCAGACATAGCTTACGGATGTATATTTGGGTTTGGGGCAAATGGTTACACGCTAGCTTTAATAGAAGCAATAAACTACATTAATATGAAAGGAGAGTAGAAAATTATGGATTTATTAAAAGCAATTGACAAGGTAGCTGAGATTCTTAAGTCAAGTGATATCAAAGAAATTAAAATTAAAGATGGTGGTTCAAGCATCTTTATGACAAAAAATAATACAGCTAAAACAAGTGTTGTTTCTGCACCAATTGCTAACAGCATAGCTCCAGCTACTGTAGCAGCTCCAGCAGCTACTAGTAATGCATCAACTTCAGCAGCTCCTCAAGCTGATGAAGCACATGAAATTAACGGCGAAGAAGTTAAATCTCCTATGGTTGGTACTTTCTATAGCTCTCCTTCACCAGATGCTGCTCCTTATGTTAAAGAAGGACAAGAAGTCAAAAAAGGTGATGTTCTTTGCATTATTGAAGCAATGAAAATCATGAATAAAATTGAAGCCGAAAAAACTGGTAAAATAGTTAAAGTTTTAGCTAAAGACGGTGACCCTATCCAGTTTGATCAACCTCTATTTATAATCGAGTAATATTACTCTATAAAATAAAATTTCGTAAATAAATTATAAATTTTGAAGGTAATGGACAATGATTAAAAAAGTACTAATTGCCAATAGAGGTGAAATAGCTCTTAGAATATTAAGAGCTTGTAGAGAATTAGAAATTAAGACTGTAGCAGTATACTCTACTGCCGATGCAAATCTTATGCATGTTAAATTAGCTGATGAAGCTGTATGTATCGGCCCAGCAGCACCTAATCTTAGTTATTTAAATATCCAAGCTATTATTACGGCAGCTGAGATCACAAATGCTGATGCAATACACCCTGGTTATGGTTTCTTGTCAGAAAATGCCCAATTTGCCAAAGCTGTTGAAGAGTGTGGTTTTATATTTATAGGCCCTCGTGCAGAAAGCATTGAAGTTATGGGAGATAAGGTAGAAGCTATTAGATGGATGAAAAAAGCTGGTGTACCATGTGTTCCAGGATCTGGTGGTCCATTAGGTAATGATGACAAAAAGAATTTAGAAATTGCTGAGCAAATTGGTTATCCTGTCATCATTAAAGCTGCTGGTGGTGGCGGTGGTCGTGGTATGAGTATTGTTAGAAAAAAAGAAGATCTAATAAGCTCTATTTCTCTAACTAAAAGCGAAGCTAGAATTGCTTTTAATAATGATATGGTATACATGGAGAAATTCCTAGAAAACCCACGTCACATTGAAATTCAAGTATTTGGTGATGGTAAAGGTGATGCTGTATATCTATTTGAAAGAGATTGTTCTACTCAAAGAAGACACCAAAAAGTTATCGAAGAAGCTCCTGCGATAGGACTTACAGATGAACAAAGAAAGCGTATTGGTGAGCAATGTGTTAATGCTTGTAAAATCCTGAAATATCGTGGTGCTGGTACATTTGAATTTTTATATGAAAATGGAGAGTTCTACTTCATAGAAATGAATACAAGAATTCAGGTTGAACATCCAGTTACAGAAGACATTACATCAACAGACCTTATCAAAGAGCAACTTAAAGTTGCGAATGGTCAAGGCTTAAGTTGGAAACAAGAAGACATCTCTATTGTTGGTCATGCTATTGAGTGTAGAATCAATGCTGAAGATCCAGAAAAAATGATTCCTTCACCAGGAAAAATTGATATTTACCACGCACCTGCTGGCCCTAGAGTCCGTGTTGACTCTCATATCTATTCTGGATATACAGTACCACCAAACTACGATTCAATGATTGCAAAAGTAATCGTTCGTGCTCATGATAGAGAAACTGCTCTACAAAAGATGCGTGCAGCACTTGAAGAAATGCTTATACATGGAATCAAAACGAATATACCTTTACATC
This sequence comes from Francisella sp. 19S2-4, assembly GCF_036281795.1. NCBI lineage: Bacteria > Pseudomonadati > Pseudomonadota > Gammaproteobacteria > Thiotrichales > Francisellaceae > Francisella > Francisella sp. 19S2-4. The sequence continues at coordinate 9,922 of NZ_JAWUZH010000031.1, read as the reverse complement.
AAGAAATTCTTAATAATAAGGAATTTATTAAAGGTGGAACCAATATTCATTTCTTAGAAAAAATGTTAGAACAAAAGAAAAATTCTAAATAACCAAATCTAACTTTTAAATATCTACGTTTAATTTTCTTTCATTTTCTTATATAATTCATACAAGAAATTAATTTAAAATTCTAAGTAATATGCACAATTTTCAATCTTTTATTAAAAGTACTCGTGAGTCTAAAGAACTTAAACGAGATACTATTGCCGACGCTATTAATTTATCTGAAGATACTATCAAAATTATAGAAGAAGCAGATAATGACACTTTATTACAAAGTTCTTGTGGCTTACTTAAAAATCAAATTAGAAGGTATTGTGAATATCTCGAAGTTTCTGAAAAGAAGATTGTATCTATTCTTAATAAAGTAGACATTTTATACTATAAAAAATCTCGTTATGGTAAGCTCAAATTTTTTGACTATATAAATAGACTAGCAATAATAATAATTATAATTGCAATAGCTATATTAGTAACTAAAGAAGTTAAAGAAAAGATCAATACAGCAAGTTCAGAGCCACAAATTTCAAAATCTTCAATAATTTATACTCCTATTGAATATGATAAGAACAGTTATGGCGAACAACAAACAACTCAAGCTCCTGATAACAATACGGTTAACCAATCAGATTCAACAAAACACATTACTTCTACTAAGGCACTAGATTCTGGTAGTACTATAACAAACTCTCAAAGCTCAAAATCTGATGAATCTTCACCTTCTTCTCACTCATCAACGTTAACTGCTCATCCCCCTGCAACAGCAAATATGAGTAATATGGTTATTGATGCGCCAAGTCCAAGTGCATCTAGTATTAAAATATCTACTAAACAATAAATCTACATAAACATTTTGTTTTATCTAAAGTATATAACTCTATCTAAAAATATATTAATATATTCTAAATACTTAAACATTTAAATTAGTAAAACCATGAATATTTTAAATAATATTCTTCTAAGAATAGAAAACTACTCTCCAACTTATATTTTATTTATAGACTTTCTATTATGTTTAGTCATTAGCTTAGCTATATTTATCTTAGGTAGCTTACTAATAATGAGACATAAAAATACGGTTAGATTCTCTTTTATAAAATCTTTGAAGCTTATATTATATATTGTAGTGTGGTTATACTTTATAAAAACATGTATAGATTTACCCGTCATCGTATACCTGCCTAATTATAAAGATTTTATAGTACCTTATTCTGATAAGGTATTTGATTTCTGTATATATCTAGGGATTATAATTAGTCTATTTAGATTTTTAAGTAAAAGTAAGCAAATAGCTATCGAAAAGAAAAAACAAGAAAATAAAGATGGTTATGATGATTTTAGAGACATTAATGCCATATTTAAAGCTTTAGAACTAGGTGCTGTCGTAATTTCTGTTATTCTGATCTTGGCTGCCTTTCGTGTTCCACCTACTGCACTAGGAGCATTTAGTGGTGTTGCTATCGCTGGGCTAACATTATCACAAAGTACCCTGCTTACAAATTTATTTGGAGGGTTATTTGTAATTTTTAACCGTAAGTATTCAGAAGGAGATATTATATCTTCAGATATAAACTCATCTATAAAATTTAATGGTACAATTAAAAAAATTGGTATTCTTACTACGCAAGTAGATAACTATGAAACTGCTCCAATACATATACCAAACTCTGTTTTTCTAAATACTTGTATAACTACAACTTCACGTCGTACTCATAGACGTATAGTTCAATATATTACTATCGATTATAAATATGTTGAGAAAATCGATTTAATTAAACAAGAAATACTTACTATACTTAAAGCACACCCAAATATAGATCAAAATAAAACCATGGCTGTATCTTTAGCATCAGGCAGTACTATGATTGGTAATAAATCAGAAGGAGGTTTTGGCTCAAATGGTATTAATATACAAATTTATGCCATGGTAAACAAAGTTTTTTTTGCAGATTTTGTTAATACTCAAGATGATATATTTTTAGATATAGCTAAAAAACTTCTTGCATTAAATGTGGAGTTTGCAATAAATCCCGTATCTATAAGAAATAATAACTAAAATATTGAAAGATCTTTTATATTTTGAATATCTTCTAAGCTCATTAACAACCTATCAAATCCCAAAGCAACTCCAGAACATTCAGGAATATTTTCTAAACATTCTAAAAGTTTAACATCTACATCTAAAACTGGTTTATTTTGATCTTTCCGAATAGCTAAATCTTTCTCAAAACGCTTTGACTGCTCTTTTTTATTAATAAGCTCATAATACCCATTAGCAAGCTCAATCCCATCATAAAAGACTTCAAATCTTGCAGCAACCTGCTGATTATTTTTATCAATGAGCTTTTTAGCTAATGCTGACTGTTGAATAGTATAATCATATATAAAATATATGGTATTCTGCTGATTAAGATTTTTCTCAACTTTATAACTAAAAAGTATATCCAAACAATCGGCTATAGTTGGGTTTTCTAAACCTTGGATTTTACCTAAGTTTTTCTCAACAATTTTTTCTAATTTATCTAAAGAGATTGTATGTGGATTAAAATTATAATACTTTTCAAAGGCCTCTTGATAACTTAAATAAATAAACTTCAGATTAGGCTTAACTGCTAAGAAAAGATTTTCCATCTCTTTCATTAAATCAAAATAGTTTATGCCTACTCTATACCACTCTATCATAGTAAATTCATGATTATGATATTGCCCACAAGGCTCATCACGAAATGCTTTACATATCTGATAAATATTACCACTACCTGCAGCAAGTAATCTCTTCATCGCATACTCAGGTGAACTTTGCAGATATCTTTTACCTGCAATAGTATCTATTGCAAAAACATCGATAAATGGATCTGTAACTCCATAGTTATAGGCTAATGGAGTATCTACTTCTAATACATTTAGATTTTTAAAATAGTCACGGATTTTGGCCAAATATTCAGCTCGCTTTTTTATATTTGCTAAACTCATTCTATAACTCTAACTTTACTTATATTTACTAACTCGAACTCAAGTAAATCATCATTTTCACTTAAAAGCTTTAATTTTAGATCTTTTGATACACCTTTAGCAGTTCCTTGAATCAGCTGATTATTATAATTAAAGATTATTTTCTTATCTAATGTATAGTCATATTTAGATAACTTAACTAATGCTTCATTATCACTAATATCAAATAAAGCTATTATCTGCTTTACTAAACTAATAATAAGCTCAGACGTATCTACTTGCTGATTATTTATAATTGCTAATGATGTCCATTCTCTATCAATACTCTCACCTAAGCTAAACATATTTACATTTATTCCTACTCCGATAATTATATCAAAGCCTTCTTTTTTAATATTTTTTGTTTCAATTAAAATACCTGCTAACTTTTGATCTTTAAAATAAATATCATTTGGCAATTTTATTTTCAGATCTTTCTGTTGCTCTGGCAGTATATACTCCTTAATAGATTCTAAAACTCCTAATGCTATTTTGATACTTTTAAGAGAATCTTCTGAAATATTAAAATCACAATGAAAGCCAAGAGTTGCATAAATATTATCCTTACTTTCAGAAACCCACTTACCTCCTCTCCTACCTCGAGCTTTTGTCTGTATATCTGCATAACAAAAATGATATTTTGAAGTAAATTTTTTCTCTAAAAGATAGTCATTAGTAGATCCTATAGTAGGAAAATACTCCACATTTATATCTTGTATTTGATTGGAAAGTTCTTGCTGTATATAGTTGTGATTTTTCATATTTTATTCACCCCTTATTCAAATAAAACAAAAAAATTACTCATCACTATATAATAGCCATTGACTAATTTATAGAAAATTTATAACTGTTATTAGTCTCATTTTTATTATAAAAAATTTACTATATTATGTTGTTTTTTACTTTTCAGGAATTTATATGGATTAATACATGTCTATTGACTCTGATTAAAATAATCTTATAAATATATACTATTTATTTTTGAACAATAAACTAGAAATTAGACCTCCTATTACAGCTCCAATTATAGGCATAATAATATAATAAAAACTCCAAGCTTTATTAGCTATAGCAACTGCGGGATTTAGAACCCCATATGAAGCATTATGAGCGACAATAATTCCAACTAAAAGAGACATTCCTACAATAAGTCCTGATAGAATTTTATCTGTTTTATTATTAATCATAGAAAATATACCAAATGCAAATATTATAGAACCCAACATTTCGCCAACCCCATCAAATAAGGTTGCTTGTTTAACAGTTAACCATTGCTCTTGATTTGCAGGCACATAAGCTATAGAAATAAAGTACGCCAGTACTGCACCTAACAATTCGGCTATTAAATAATAGCAAAAAGTTTTAAAATCTATTTTTTTTGTTATAAAAGCAGTAAAAGACATAGAAGGATTAATAAAGCATCCGGAAATATCTCCTAATAGATAAACACACAAACTAAGTGTAATAGCAGCAGCTACAGGTGTTGAAACAGGAAATGGTGTTGCGGGAGTATCTGATATAAGAACAATTAAAGATAGAATACAAGTTCCTATAAATTCTGCAAAAAATTTTCTTTTATCAACGATAAAAATATCTAAAGTTAGTTTTTTCATAAATCCCCTATGAAGTTAATAAATCTCAAGTACTATAAAACGCACTTTACTTAAAGTAAAACTAATGTAAACTATATTTTATACTAAAAGCAAATTAAAACAATCTTAAAGTAACTTTTTCTCAACAGCTATGATATTTAGAGATAAGTTAACCTGCCCAAGAAACTCTTCTTTTTGTAGCTGATAGCATACTCGCACAGTATCTCCTATAGCTATCTCTTCTACTACTGCATTATCAGTAGCATTAAACCATATTGCTTTTATAGATATTATATTTTTATAGCGCAAAACTAACTGAGCATGATTTTTGTCTTTACCCACTAAATGAATTTGTTCTACAGAAAAATCATTACAAAAAATTGGTTTATCAAACTCTCTGCCATAAGGTTCTAAAGATTCTATTTTTGTCAAAGTATCCAAATTAAAATCAGCAGTTTCAAGTTCAAAATCATATTCTATGCAAGGTTCAAGAGTTATATTATTTCTATTTACAATATGATTAATCTGCGTTTCAAAAAAATCATAGAATTTATCAAAGTCTTGATAATTAATAGTTAAACCTGCAGCACCCTTATGTCCACCATATTTAATCATCAAGTTAGAATCTAACTTTGCTATATTATCTAATACTTGCTTAATATGAATATCATCTATACTTCGTGCAGACCCAGATATTAGACTAGGATCATTTTGAGTTTGTGAGAATATTATTACTGGCTTACCAAACATATCTTTTAGCCTACTAGCTGAAATCCCATGAATACCTGAATGTCCATCCTCAAGCAATATGCATAAAGATTTTCTAGTATTGTTTAAGTCATTTGCTTGATTCATGGCCTCTTGTGTAATTTGCTTTTGAATTTCTTTACGCTGCTCATTTTGGTTTTTAAGAGTATTAAATATATCTTCTATTTTCTCATCATCATTTTCTAATAAGAAACTTACTGATCCTAAAGCATCAGAGACTCTACCATCACTATTTAAAATGGGAGCTATACTAAAACCAATATACTCACTCGATAGTCTATCCTTATCAATAAAATCCCAACATAGTCGATCACTTTCTTTTAACTGCTCAATACCTAATTTTGTAACTATACGGTTATTATAGCTATTCGCCATACTTACACAGTCTGCAACTGTACCAATAGCTACAAAATCAAGTAAATTACTCAAACCATATGAACTAGATACAGGTTTATTATTTTGAATATATTTTCTTCGCAAAGCTGCCATAAAAAGCCAAGCGACCATACATCCAGCAATTGCTTTATCAGGATAGCCACATCCTTCTTGGGTTGGGTTTATCACTGCTATAGCGCTCTTAGGGGCTCCTTCTGGCGGTATACCATGATGATCAGTAATTATAGTATCTATACCATTTTGCTTAAGCACTGCTATTCGCGGCTCATCTGTTGATCCATTATCCGCTGTTATTACTAAATTAGGACGAATATCATCTGTTAAAATCCTATTCACCAAAGAGTCGGATAAGCCATAACCTTCTTTCATTCTATGACCTATATAAGAACGTATTTTATCTCTAGGATAACCAAAAACTTTTGTTAACGCTTCATAAAAAATAGCATGGGATGTTTGACCATCACAATCATGGTCTGTTTCTAAGCCTATGATTTCATTATTCTGTAATGCGATATAAAGTCTATCTACTGCTTTATCAATATCTTTAAATAGAAATGGAGATGATAAATCTTTTATAGATCCATTTAAAATTAAGTCTATATTATTTATATCATTTACTCTAGCAGCAATAAGTTTAGCCACAAAGCTATCATATTGATTTGATAATAGATAATCTAAAACTTCTTGATTAAATGTTCTTTGCTTTATTAACATAGATTTATTTTAGCAGGATCTTTTTTTCCTTTTTGATGGTTTCTAAACATATTTACTCCCGAGATAAAAAGTAAACCTAGAGGTATCGCAAAAAATACTCCCCATAATCCCCACATTCCACCAAAAATTAATATTGCAGAAACCACCCCAACTGGATGCATATTTAGAACTTCTGAGAATAACAGTGGTACTAGTAAATTACCATCTAAAGCTTGAATAATAAAAAATACTGTAAGCATCCATACTAAGGTTATGCTAAGTCCATACTGTAATATTCCAACCATAACTACAGGTATAGTAATCATTACCATACCAACATATGGGATAATCACAGATAAGCCAACACCAACAGCTAAAAGAATTGAATAATTAAGATCAAAATATGCAAAACCAAAATATGTAACAATAGAAACAATGATAAATTCTATTGCTTTACCTCTTACATAATCAGCAAGCTTAGGTTTCAAATCATTCCAAACATAATATAAAGCATTATTATCTTCAGGTAAAAATGACTTAAACCAACCTATTATTTTATTTTTATCTTTTAGAAAATAAAACACCATTAGAGGTACTAAAAATAAATATATAAGTATCGAAAATATTATAGGTAATGTTGTTGCAGTATTTTGTAAAATAAAAGACCCAATACTTGAGCTAATTTTTTTCCAGTCAATAGTATCAAACCAGCTAACTATAGAATCTATTCTATCAACCGTTAATAATGTCGGATACTGATTAGATAAATGCTCTAAACTTGTCTTTAAGCTAGATAGCGTATGTGAAGCCTGCTTTATAAAGTCAATCATCTGATTAACTATAATAGGCAGTAATACAAATATAAAAGACAATAGTACAACCAAAAAGATTATGTACACAAAATATACCAGTACAAGACGATTTATTTTAGTTACCTTATGTAATATATTAACAAATGTATCAAGCAAATATGCTATGACAAGAGCGGCTAAGATAGGCGCAATATAATTGCCTAAAAAAGTTAGCACTAGGTAAAAAAATAACATTAACCCAATGAAGACTATTGGCTCATTATTTTGATATCTATCTTTATACCAATTTTTTATAGTTTTAAAAACCATTTAAATATAAAAGCTTATTTTAAACTTTTAATATTTTAACAGGTTGAACAAGATTTGAGTATAAATATTAGGGTATATCATAAACAAAAAATTTTATTCTATTCGCTGTTTTTATTTTTTATTTAGTGATATCGTTAAGATACTAAGGTTATAGAATTTACTTAGATAAAAGGGGAAAATATGATTACTATTGGTGAATACTTAGGTCAACGCCTAATTGAAGCTGGAGCATCAGATTTTTTTGGAGTTCCTGGAGACTTTAATCTAATACTTCTTGATGGTCTTTTAAAAAATAGAAAATTAAAAATGATAAATTGCTGTAACGAACTTAATGCAGGTTATGCAGCTGAAGGATATGCTAGATATAAAAATATAGGAGTTTGCGTAGTTACTCATACCGTTGGCGCACTAGGAGCTATAAGCTCTATAGCTGGCGCCTATGCAGAAAACTTACCAGTAATAATAATTTCTGGTGGTCCAAATTCTAACTCCTCTAAAGATAACGAAATCACGCACCACTCTCTTGGCGATAATAATTACAGTAATATGGTAAACATATTTAAAAATGTTACCTGCCATACAGCTCTAATAACAGATACTGACCTAGTAGCAAAGCAAATTGACAAAGCAATAGACATGGCCATTAGCTACCAAAAGCCAGTTTATATTGAAATTGCTTGTAATATCGCTGGTAAGCTAATACCCTGCCCTACTCCTAAGAAGATGGGATTAAAAAACTCAATTAGTGATGATCATGCATTAAATGCTGCTACAAGAGAAATAGCTCAGCTTCTTAACTCAGCTAAGAATCCAACTATCATAGCCGGTTCTGAAATAAGATCTGCAAAATGCCTAAAAGAGTTTGATGCTTTAATTAATAAGATACAATATGCAACTGCTAATATGGCAGATGCGAAGGGGTTTATAGATGAAACATATAATTTTTATATTGGAACGTATTGGGGACCTGCAAGTAGCTTAGGCTGTAAAGAAACTATAGAATCTAGTGATTGTTATATATTCTTTGGAGCAAGGTTTTCTGACTATATAACCAGTGGTCATAACTTTAAAATCTATAAAGATAGAACAATCCTTGTAGGAAAAGACTTTGTTGAAATTAATGGTAAGATTTATACTAATGTCTTAATGAAAGACGTTATAAACAAATTGATAGACTCTTTAGAGTTAAATCGCAATGCTTTGCAGATTTATGAAAAATATAAAACTGAACAATATCATTTTGAAGAACCACAAAATTTAAATAGTCCAATAACTATAGACTACTTGTTTAAACACATCCAAAAGATTTTAAATGAAAATCATACAATTTTTGCTGAAGGAGGAGACTCTTGGTTTAATGGGATGAATTTAAAACTTCCTTCAGGTGCTAAATTTGAAATCCAAATGATGTATGGCTCCATTGGTTGGGCAACTCCTTCAATTTTAGGTTATTCAACTGCTGCTACTGAAAGAAGAGCAATTGGATTAATAGGAGATGGTGCATTCCAGCTAACTGGACAAGAATTATCAACTATTATGAGGTATAACAAAAAACCTATTATTTTCCTATTGAATAATAAAAGCTACAATGTTGAGGTACAGATTCATGATGGTGAGTATAATTATATAAATAACTGGGATTATAAAGGCTTTGCAGACTCATTAAAAGGATATGGGAAATGCTGGAGTGTAAAAGTAGATAATTGTAAAGATCTTTTGAATGCTATAAAAGAAGCAGAAACAAGAACAGATGAAATGTGCTTTATAGAGGTGATTCATGACCCTAACAGCTTTAGTAAAGAATTAATAAAATGGGGAGATAAACTTGTTGCATTATCATCACGAGAGCCAAGAAAAAAAACTTATCAAGAATATATCGAGTAACCAGATATTGTCTAATGTCTAAATATCTTTAAATTAAGTTGTACACTCATCTACTAGATAAGCTATTGATCGATAAAATATCCCTGAATGTGAAGTTAAACCTATCTCGCAAGTCAAACTATTCGAATAACCTCTAGTACAATCATTAGGAATCTGCTGTTTTAAAGGAGCAAGAGCAGAATCATTTAGTTCAGGCGTTGTGAAACCCTTATCTCCTGCAAACCCGCAACATGTTATATCTACTGGAACAATTACCTCATTTGCACAGCGCTGTGCAATTTCTAAAAACTTTTTATCTAAATTCATCTTTGAAGCACTACAAGTACAATGAACAATTGCTTTATCTACTTTTTTAATAAAAAAGACTGTTGAATTAATATCCCAAATTGTTAGATATATTTTGTAAAATACAGATGTTACAGATATTAGTATTTT